>JAYVNW010000387.1:0-2886 GCA_043758225.1 Candidatus Kuenenia sp.
CTCACTGTAACGGCGATACATCACGTCGTTGGAGACGCGCCAATGTTCCTCGCGGCTCATCTTCATCAGAGTGTCAGAACCTTCGGAAACCATCGTCAGGTTTTCGGTACAGAGTCCTTCAAGAATCAGACTGGAAGCCTGCAGTTTTTGACGCATGAACCGCTCAAGGGCACGTTCTGGCTCGTCCTGCTTGTCTGGGTTACCCTTTTCCTTCACTGGAGGCGCTTTTGTGGCCGGTTTTTCATCCTGAGCGGCGGTACTTGCGCTGTTGCCAGGTGATGGGAAAAACGAGAACAAGAGGACAATCACAATGAAGGCGATTAGTCCCAGAAATGATGATATTTTTGCAGGTCGACTGATGGATGGCATAGCTGCGCCCTTTTGCGATGTGAAGCGAAAACTCTGATTGATCAAGGTTCGCGTTTACGACACCGCAAACCTCGCGCCGCAGAAGCAGGACAGGCAACTGACCGACCAGAATATGCATGGAGGTCTCAACTTCGTGGCGGGCTGTGCGAAACCGCACATAATCATGTGCGGCAACATTCCATGTGACAATCGACCAGACTGAAACAACGCCTCTCAGTAGTGGTTCGCAGAGAGGCGTTGCGGGTACGATGCCATCTACGATTCAGACTTGCGAAAGAATTCGGCCATTCCTGCTGCGGTCGGCGTTGTCGATTCCAACTGCAGATCTTCGAACTGGATTCCATCCAACGGTGATGCGGGCTGCGTAGGTGATGGAATCGCTGTATCCGCTGGCGTTGTCGGACCGCTTGGTGGCGGAGTGGCTGGTGTCACTGTCGAAGTCACGACTTCTATGACCGGCGCAGGCGTCAGAGGTACGAGTTCACCTCGGCGAATGATCCTGACATTGTTCAGTTCATTGGCTTCCATCAGTTCATCAAAGCTATCGATGGCGACCACTACGGTATCGAACGGAGCAGTGGGCTGTCCTTGAAATCCCATCGCCATTGCAGACGCTGGCAATTGCAACTGGAACGAGGCAATTGTCCCTGCAGGAATCTGCGTCACTGTTCCGCGGGATGTTGGACAGTGTGCGTGAATTTGCCCCAGAACACCGACAATGCTGATCTGGAAATTGCCAACAGTGATCGCACTGGTGTTTTGCACAGTCACTTGAATCACCGGCCCGATGCCGGGCCCGCCATCGGTCACAAGATGCACGTCAACAAGTTCAAGATCTCCGAACTGATTTGCTGACGGCGGTCGTGAAAGCAACAGCCCAGGCGCAAGTTCAGCTCCGACAGCACCTGACTGTTGCCGCATGCGATTTTGGATGAGCAAATCGATGACATGCCCGCAGTACGATTCGGGAACTCCCAGAATCTGACTTGTACCTGGATCTGCGTTGATGGTTGATGTGACAATCGTCGGTCCTGCAGCCACCGTCGTCTGAGTTGTGACTGCATTACCGCTGACGACTCCTTGAACAGGCTGCGACAGAGGTTGCTGCTGCGCCAGTTGAGCCTGCTGGCCTTGGTGTGGTTGTGTCTGTTGTGCGTTGGCAATACCAGCTCCAATCGCCATAGCCGCGGATGCTGTCAAAGTGATGCGAGCGATGAGGGTTGGGATTTGAACTGGTCGCTGTGATCTGGATCGAAACATGAGTAATCTCCTGTATGAGTTTTGGATGGAAGAAAAGATTTTGTAGATCATCGTCTGGATATAAAAGAAGCCCGACGCATGTGAAACACATCGCGTCGAGCTCTTGAGATGGCGTCACGATTGCGTGGTGCCATGAGATGTCGAACATTTTGGTTCGTGGCGATTGGTCGCGACTCCGTTTCACTCCTGAGTTCGCGGTGACTTCACGAGCCGGCTTAATTAATAGCAGCCCCAGTATGAGGTGTAGCATGGCTGGCAGCTGTAGCTATAGCTGTAAGTTGGCTGGCAGCAGTAGCTGCTGTAGTACACAGGCCGAGCACAGCAGTAGTTCGTATAGCTGTAGTACGGCTGGTAACAGCCATAGCTGCTATAGTTGCTGTAGCAGGAATTGTAACCGCCACCCCAGCCGTAGCTGCTGTAACCGCAGTGCCGGAAACACGCTTCAATCGCATCGGTTTTCTTGTTGGTTTCGGCATCAGCTGCCAGTTTATCCACATCAATGTCCAGTGCATTATCCACGATGTTGACATCGGCATCTGCGATTGTTGACGCATCAATCGTCAATGCAGCGTCGTCAGCGAAAGTGGTCCCCGCCAGCATCAGAACTGGCACAACAGCAAACATAAGCTTCTTAAACATGATCAATCTCCTGATCCGGCTAGAGTTGAGTTAAGAGATTTGCAAGTCAGCCGGTTACTCGCAGTTCTCAGTTCCATTTGGATAACTTCGTAGCGAGGGTTGTGGAGGTTTGTTACAGATTGTTTTCCGGAATTTCCTGAACTGTCGTTCTACAGGAGTCTGTGATCAGAATTTGAAGATGTACGATCGTGGAACTTCTGTGTTTTCCGCTCATCAGTCCGAACTATCTCGTGAACGGTTGGTGCCGCATCCCCTGCAAGAACCGGGCGCTACCCCACTCCAGCTGATAGAATCCAGCCACCTCAAAACTGAGCTGCGACGATCGACTCTTCACACCCAAAACTTCCTGGGCTCAATGAAATGGCTCCACGACGTCCTTTGAATCCTCTCAACGGCATCACGCTCCAAATGATGCTGGAACGGCTCGTCGCGCATATGGGCTGGGAAGCCATGGGGAACGAAGTTCCAATTCGCTGCTTTACCCATGATCCGAGCATTTCGTCGAGTCTTAAGTTCCTGCGAAAGACGCCGTGGGCTCGCACGAAGGTGGAATGGCTTTATCGCAATCAGCAGAAACGGATGATCTTGCCATCGGAAGACAGCGCTGACGGCTGAATC
>JAYVNW010000388.1:0-2210 GCA_043758225.1 Candidatus Kuenenia sp.
GGAGTATGCGTTCGGCATCTGCCAATGGATCACTCGAAACCACCTCGAGGAGATCCTGCTGGTTGTAAATCGGAGATGATTCCTGCGGCAGATCGTCGAAGATCAGGTGATGACTTGCGGGTGGCCAGCCTTCGCTCAGTGGGCCTTCCACTTCGACCCAGTCGATCCCGACACCCGGCCCTTTATATTGATCGGCACCAATCTTGTCGACCTCCTGAGCCGACGCGAGTCCATACGGAAGGATGCGGATCGTGTTTCGCGCTTCCATGTAATCAACAAATTCGATGACGTCCGATTGATCTGCGGGAGCATCAAAATAACCAACGAGATGCTGCTTCCCGGTCATCAGCATCAGCCCCGCATCCACTCGAAAAGTCACCGGCTTGCCTGCACTCTGGATGCCCGACGCGGAGATTCGAAAACGGTAGTTGCCGGGATCCGGCGGATAGAACGGCGTCACTGTGACAGCGTTCCAGCCCGAGGAACTGAACATCACAACGCGATCGTCAGTGTCGGATTTAAGATACACTTTTTCGGTCGTGGATCTGACCTGATACGATTCCCTGAGGCTGTAGCGTTTGCTGATCAACGGAGGCTGAGGATGATTGGCAATCGCCAGATCCAGCGCCGTATTCGCAGCTTCCAGGTATCGTTCCATCAGAAATGACGAGACATGCAGGGCTTCGCCGACGTTGTCGAATCCGTCCGCCGAACTGTCCAGGGGCAGCAATTCCTGGAAATCCACCTTCACACCGAGCAGATCACAGACGGTGTTCTGGTATTCAAATCGATTGAGCCGCCGGGCAACCGCACGCCCTTCGTCGGCGTGTGTTGTCTGGACGTAACTGCAAACCAGTCCGATCGCAACACAGGTGCTCCACGACAGCCAGCCGCGTCGAAGACCATCACCTCGACTGCGATCCGAACTGGAAACTCGGCAATAGTCTTTGCGGGACGTGGCAGGTTTTTGCGGCATGATGGCCATGATTCTATCCACAGCCACACGATGTGTGCTACTGCGCGGTGATTTTTCGGCAGCCGACCGGATCAAATGTATTTTTTGATTGTTCCGTCGTTGGAATTCCTGGTCGCCCATTCATTACATTAATTTCGAGGGTGCGGGGGTGTCTTTAAACTGAGACCTCACCCCCTATTTGTCTCCGTTTATCTCCTTGAATCGATGGCAGATGTGGTGCAAGAACTGCAGGACTCGGTTTTAAATGTCGTGCTTTGTCAACCATCGCCTCGCAGCATTGCTTGTCGGCCCCGCAACTCAAAACGAACCCAACATTGTTCCCAATGCAATCACGGCGACCGTTGCAGCCAGTGGACATAGAATTGAGACGACAGCAACGTCTTTGTATCCCTGACGATGTGTGACACCGCAAATCAAGAGCAACGTAATGACAGCTCCGTTGTGAGGCATGCTGTCGAGACCTCCGCAAGACATTGATGCGACGCGGTGTAACAACTCAGGGTTGATGCCGGCGTCGATGCCCCGTTGATAATACGTATCGCCCAGAGCGTTCAAAGCGATACTCAGACCGCCGGACGCCGATCCTGTGATGCCTGCCAGTGCATTCACTGCTATGGATTCGGAAATCAGCGGATTTCCCGGTGCGATTCCAGTGACAAATTTCTGGACGACCGCAAAACCGGCGAGATTCTTGATGGTACTTCCATATCCCACTTCCGACGCCGTATTGAAAATCGGCAACAACGATGCTCTCGCCCCGGTCGCCAGCGAAATTTTCAGCTTAACCATCGATTGAAAATGCAGAACAATCGTCATCATCAGCGCCACAACCATGGACAGTATTGTGGACCATGTTCCCAGAACTTTGTTAAGGTCTGTTTTTCCAAATTGTTCTTCCTCAAGATAGCCGGCATCCCAGTTCGGGATCACGAATTTGGAGAACACATAGTTCAGTACAACCACGCTGATGATCGGTGCAAATGATCTCCAGACGGTCGGGAGGTGTTGAGGGTTTTCGGATGGCACGTCATCAGACAGCTGAATGGTTCCAAAGCCCTCGCCGCCGGTCAGCGCTCGAGCGGCTTGTAAATTCAGCCACATGATTCCCAGAACAAACATAATCAGACTGCCGATACAGCCCAGTCCTGGGGCTGCAAAGGGAGTGGTCTTGAAGTACTGCATGGGGATCAGGTTCTGAATCTGCACAGTTCCAGGCATCGCTGTCATCGTAAAC
>JAYVNW010000389.1:0-2143 GCA_043758225.1 Candidatus Kuenenia sp.
CGCCGCCTAAACCGGCTCCACAGACGCCTGGCAGTACCGGATCTCATGTCACGCAATCAGTCCCGGCAGTATCTCAACCGACGCCAAAACCCGCCACACCGCCGCAAGTCATCAACGTGACTTCGTCGAACGCAGGGACAGGAACGAACGTCCCGCGCAGTCCAAATCCGGGAACTCAAGGGTCCACTACCGTACCGATAAGCGGAAAGATGTCACAATCGTCGCCGCCTGCTTCAGCGAATGTCGGAACCAATTCTGTAGCCGGTCTAAGCCCGCTCAATACTCGAATTGACACGCTGTTTGCATCACTGCCGCATGGCATCTTGTAACATGCCCAACGCTTGTCACCCAACCCATCCGTGGCTGCAGACCAAAAGCCAAGTGATCAGGTCTGCGGCTACGATGGGATTCCATCTCAATTCAACTGCTTGCACCGCGATAATGGTTCAGACTCCACTGAAACACGCCGCGCGAGCCGAGTAGTGCAGCAACGGCCGCAATCGCGGCAACCGCAGCAAACCCATAGTCATCGAGCGTGCCGACAATAATCTGAGCCGGAACGGTGACGACGAGCAAAATCGGCACGATCCATGTAAATCCGAATTGCAGCATTTCGCCGGATTCGAAACGGCTGTCATCACTGCCGTCATAAATACTGCGAGGGTATTGCGCGAAAATTGTGATGTAAAACCAGAAGTCATACAGTCCCTGATTTCGACCGAACCAGATACTTGTACAGGCGGTCGTGATCATCATCGAATAGAAGAAAGCGACGGCCACTGCGATATAAAACATGTACATAACTGCTTGCACCAGAGAGATCGACGATCCGATGTTAAACAGCGACCAGACCAGCAATGCCGCCGCCAGCATGATCTGGCTGATCATTGCCAGACTCACACGCTGCAACGAAATCAAAAACTGCGAATCGACCGGCTTAGTCAGAGCAAAGTCAAGTTTTCCCGTGCGTATGTCATCACAAAAAGAAGCACAGTTGGGCATGAAGAACGCTTCGACAATCGCGTTGATCAGCATCCCTGTCGACATGAAGGCAAAGTACTGATGCTTCGACCATCCCTGGATGTGATCGACTTCTGTGTAGATCATCACAAACAGCGCGACACGAGCGAAGAACCAGAAGAGTCGTGTCACAACCTGGATCATAAAGTTGGCCGGAAACATCATCTCACGAATGAGCGAGTTTCTGACAAACATCCAGAGGATATGAACATAGAACATGCCCTAGCCCTGCGCTGCTTCTAATCCCGGTGCCGGAATCGATGTTACGTCTGACTCTGCATGCTGATCCGGCGATGGTGTTTCCGCTGTGATCGTGCCGATTCCAGCCATGAGTTTCGGGCCCTTGCGGTTCGCATCGATAATCTTGTGCATGTGTTCAGCCGACATCGTCTCCATTTCAATCAGATCGGCTGTGATTTTTTCCAGCGTCGTACGTTGCGACGTCAACGTGTCAAATGCCGTGCGATACGCTTCATCCACAAGGCGTTTGACTTCCATATCGATCTCGCGCAGTGTTGCTTCGGAATGGATCGATTCCGATACTATTCCGCCACCGCCGTGCAGAAATGGCGAGCGCTGGGATTCGCTGTAATACATGCGGCCCATGCGAGGACTCATGCCGAATTCTGTCACCATGCGTCGCGCCAGATCCGTGGCTCGCTGCAGGTCGTTTTGAGCACCAGTTGAAGTTTCATTGTAGATGATCTGTTCAGCAGAAATTCCGCCCAGTAATACAGCGATGCGACTCTGCAGTTCCGACTGCGTCAACAGTTCACGGTCGTCTTCCGGCAACTGCAGCATGTAGCCGAGTGCGCCCATGCCACGGGGAATGATCGAGATCTTATGCACGGGATCTGTATGAGGCAGACTTGCAGCGACGAGCGCGTGTCCTGATTCGTGGCAGGCGACTCGTCGCTTGACGTCTTCGATAATAATACGAGATGTCTTCTCCAGCCCGGCGATGACACGCTCAATGCCGTCTTCGAAGGCTTTCATGGTGACTCGTTTGTCTTCACGGCGAGCTGACAACAAAGCGGCTTCATTGACCAAATTGGCAAGGTCGGCACCGACGAAGCCTGGCGTCAACTTTGCTAGTCGCCTCATATCGACGTTATCTGCCATC
>JAYVNW010000390.1:0-10160 GCA_043758225.1 Candidatus Kuenenia sp.
CTGCAACGATTTGTTCCATGGCATTTTGGCGATGATCATACCTATCCCACACGCGTTACTCAGGCCCGCGAACGCCAGGCTTGCTCCCATAAGACCGGGAATGATCAGAAACCAGGGATTGCTCATGGCCAGCAAAGTTCCCGCCAAAATCATCAATCCGGCAAAGATTCGAACCTGACGCTCCAGCGACATCATCTTCTTTGTGCCACGATTGACAGGCAAGCCGGCCGCCAACCAGGCCATCGTGCCACCTTCGATGGTAACGACGTTGTCAAAGCCTGCCTTAACGAATGCGTCGCATGCCTGTCCTGAACGACCACCAGATTTGCAGATAACGAATAGAGGTTCCTTCGCTCGTTCTCCCCTTGACGCCATGATCATCTCTGGATTCAGCGTATCCAGCGGAACGCAGAGCGAGCCGACAGCATGAACCTCGTAGAATTCCATCCGTGTCCGCACGTCGATCATATCGAAGCCGCCCTTCCTGCTGAGCGGCGCAAATTCCTGACACGAAATCGTACTGACCATGAATCCAGTTCCTGAGTATTTGTTGCGGTACTTCGCCGAGCCACTTAATAGAGCTCACGATCATGTGACATCGATCCCGTTTTTCTTCGCTTCGATGGCAAGCTCGTGATTGTACCAACCGCACACAAAGGTTTCAGCGGCGCGCTCGATTGTTTTTCCCCGAACGATCATCATCTCCCGCCGCAAGGATTCGTTCCTGTGGACTTAAGATTCTCCAATCGCCAGCAGGCAGGTCACCGAGAGTTAATCTGCCAATTCGTGCGCGTAGTAACCTCAGCGTCGGATGACCAACCGCCGCAGTCATTCGACGCACCTGACGGTTTTTGCCTTCGATCAGCTCCAAAGAAATCCAACAGTCAGGCACGTTCTTACGAAAGCGAATCGGCGGTTCGCGCGGCGGGATTTCAGGCTGAGGCGCAAGCAACTTCGCGTGACAAGGCAATGTCATTCGCCCCTGAATCAATACGCCCGCTTCTAGTTGCTCAAGGCTTATTGCTTCGGGAATACGTTCTACCTGCACCCAATACTCTCGCTCGTGCGCGTGACGTGGTTCCAGCAGCCTCGCGTTCCAGGCGGGTTCATCACTTAACAGCAACAGACCTTCAGAATCCGCATCCAGACGACCAATCGGATACACGTTCTCAGGAAATCCAAACTCGGACAGCGGACGATTTGGCGAACCGTCGGGCGTGAACTGCGAAAGTACACCATAGGGTTTATGAAAGGCGATCAGCATGCGTAGTCCTGCTTTCCGACAATACGCATCACTCGATGATCTTCGATTTGGACGTTTGCTTTTTCTTCTTGTTTGGCTTGGGATTAGCATCTGACAGTTGCCGATCCAGTTCTATTGGCCGAACGTTTTTGAATCGATCCAGTGCGGCTTGCAGGCTACTGGCCGCTGTCGCCGCATCATCATGGAGTGTGGCGACCGCCAATACATTCTTCTCATCCGGATCTTTGGAAAGGTCGAAGAAATCGCCGTTCCGATAAAGCTTGAACTTGTGATCAAACGCGCATTCTCGCACGGTCAGATCCGCCCCCTGTCGCGGCGAGTACCATGAATACAGCCATTCGCGCGGTGCTCCAGCTTCCCCACGAAGTTGCGGCAGAAAGCTGACGCCATCGATCTCAGCAGGCACGTCAATTCCGGCAGCGTCGCAGATCGTAGGCAAAAAGTCCGTGCTGCTGATCAGGTCAACATTTACGCTCGGCTGCTTCATCCCTTCCGGCCAGCTGACGATACATGGAACATGTGTGCCACGATAAGTTGTCTTACCTTTGCCTCCCTTGAAATCAGTGTCATTGAAACGACTGGTGATACTGCCAAGTGTGCCGTTGTCGCCGATAAAAATCAGCAGTGTATTCTCTTTGAGTTTCAATGCTTCGAGTTTCGCAACAACATGACCAACCATCTGATCCGTGTAAGCTGTCATGTCTGCAAAGTGTTTGAAATCCTGCTGCACTGATTCGGACTTTGTCTTTGGATTCCAATCGGCGCTATCCGGCGTCGGCTGAAACGGAGTGTGCGTCAGGATCATCGGATAGAATAGAAAGAACGGCTGCTCACGATGGCGCGTGATAAAATCCAACGCGAAATCATTGACCAGCGTTGGTCCGTATTCACCGGCGTTGAAATCCTTTTCAACGCCGTTGTATTCGAGTCCCGGATTGGCGTATCTCGGCGGACGACGTGTCTGCTGCCACAGGCATGATTCATCGAAACCAAAATGCTGGGGCGAATCGAATTCGTGACCGAGCTGCCACTTGCCACAGATCCCCGTACGATAGCCCGCGCGTTGGAATAAATGTCCAAACGTGGTCTCAGTACGAATCAGCGTACCAAACTTCAAATAGTTTCGCACATTGTACTTACCCGTCATAAGCTGCACGCGAGTCGGCGTGCACAGTGGCTGCACATGGCAGTTTTCGAATCGCACACCAGTCGCAGCCAACTTGTCAATATTCGGCGTTTGATACGACTGACCTCCATTCGCCGTAACGCATTCGTAGCCGAAGTCATCAACCATAATCAGGATTATGTTTGGCTTTGAGTTTTCTGCAGCAGCGGAGGACGCAAAAATTATGGACAGCAATGTGATCAGGATGGCATTCATGTTTTTCATAAAAGACTCGCATAACCTGGCCATTACCAAAGTGTGTAACAAGGGCAAAGATTAAATTCCGAAGAATGCTTCAAGCTGTCTGTTCTGCTGTTTGTCCATTTTTCCATGCGACCATTTGACAGCCTGTCTTTTGCTGAACTAGAACTTGTCTATGTCATCAGAGATGATTCTCCCCGAGACAGCAAAGCGTGTTTTTGAATGTGGGATAGGATTCCAGCCTGTCATGGTGTTTCATGAACGTTGGAGTTTTTCAACAGAAGCCAACCTGAAAGGCTATCCCACGCCACAGAAGTCTGATCAATCCCTCGTAAAGATCAACCAGGAATCCAGAAGATGAAGAGCTTTTTGAAGTCCATCGTGTTTACACTGTGCCTCAGCATCGCGCTGTCAGCCACAGCGGCCGACGCGGTCGCTCCCGTGAGAATGGGATGCGGGGCCATGACGTTTGACACAGTTCCAGGCTGGGGACTTGGCGAAGACGGAAAATCTGTTCTTGGCGGGACTCACGGCAGCGTCGTGATAGACAAAGCTGGCAACATCTACACCAGCGCGAATCTGGGCGTTTTCGTCTTTTCACCGGACGGAAAAGTCGTTCGTCGCTTTGTCGGCGACGAATACTCAAATATCCATGACATGGAAATCCGAGATGAAGCGGACGGTGAATTCATCTACGGGGCTCGCAACGCCAACGCTGAAGGAATCAAATTCAGTTCCGAAACGGGCGACATTGTTCTGAAGCTGCCTTTTCCGAAAGAATCAGGTCTGGACCTGAAGCAATTCAACCCAACCGCAATCACTGTCGCTCCCAACGGCGACATCATTCTGTCCGATGGTTACGCCAGCAACTACATCTTCAAGTTCGACAAAACCGGCAAATACCTGATGCACTTCGGCAGCAAGGGAAATGATCTGAAGCAGTTCAACACGGCGCACGGCATGACGCTGGATACGCGATACACGCCAGCTCGCCTGTTGATCTGCGATCGTAACCATGAACCAAAGGGCCGCTTGCTGCACTATGATCTGGACGGCAACTTTATTGAAGAAGTTATCACCGGTTTGGGAATGCCAACATCTGTAGCGATTCAGGGTGATTTTGTTTCCGTGCCAGACCTGCAAGGCCGCGTTGTAATTCTGGATAAGAGCAACCGCATCATCTCAGTCCTTGGCCACAATCCTGATCCAAAGCTGGGAGGCAACTACAACGTGCCGCAGGAGCAATGGAAAGAAGGCATCTTCAGCGGAACACACGGATCATACTGGGACAAAGATGGCAACCTGTATGTCCAGGACTGGAACGTCTCCGGTCGTCTGATGAAGCTTGTTCGAGTAAAATAGATTGCGATTGACTGTGGGAAAAGCTTCCAGCCTGTCGTGAGAAAATCGGGACACGCTGGAAGCGATCATCTCCCAATCAATCAAAGCCTATGAATTGATTGCTTCGGTGTAGTACCACTCGTTCGATTTTGACTGAATTTGATCGGCTGGCGTTCCCTCCTGCCACGTCCCAGGCGCGGTCTTGCCTTCCTTGTAAAGAGATTCCATAGGCTCCCAGACGACATCCACTTTGTCTGTGAACAGATCACCAATTAACAAGT
The DNA here is from genome assembly GCA_043758225.1 of Candidatus Kuenenia sp. Classification (GTDB taxonomy): domain Bacteria; phylum Planctomycetota; class Planctomycetia; order Planctomycetales; family Planctomycetaceae; genus SXXK01. The sequence goes on from JAYVNW010000390.1 coordinate 4,253, forward strand.
CCGTCACGGTTCCCTGAAGATCCGGGAAGGTTTTGATGAAACGACCAAAGTTGAAGCCGTCGTAATATTCACAGACCAGACGCCGCATACGGTCGATGCCTGCATTCAGAGATGGGCCCCACTTGCCGAGCTGAGCTTCCGACAGATCGTTGTTCATAAGCCCTTCCACAACAGCGTCCGCCGCCATTTCACCTGACTTCAGGGCAAGCAACAGGCCGGACGAATACAGCGGGTCAAGAAATCCAAACGCATCGCCAACCATGACATAGCCGTTGCCCGAAACCTTTGTCGATCGATATGAATAGTCGCGCGTCGCGTGATATCCGGAGACACGCTTTGCTCCTGCGATACGCTCCTGAACCGCCGGACAAGATGCCACTTCTTGGTTGTAGACTTCTTCGTGAGTTCCGCGACCCTTGAACAGGTAATCAAAAGGCGCGACGATTCCGATGCTGACACGGTTGTTATGCAGCGGAATATTCCAGAACCAGCCGTTCTTACTCTCCGTCTGCAGCACGACCGTTGCACCTTCATTTTTGCCCGTGTCCCGATAAGCACCTTCCCAATAAGTCCAGATCGCACCCTTGTTCAAAACCGGGTCCCAGATCCGCAGCTTCATTCGGTTCATCAACATGCCGCTTTGGCCACTCGCATCGACGACGACCTTCGCGTTCACTTGTTCGGTCGTGCCATCAGGCTTCTGAATCTTAATTCCCGTGGCTCGATCACCATCGAACAGAACATCCAGAACACGAACGCCTTCGTGAGCATCCACACCGTGCTCCCGGGCATTGTTGAGCATCATCATGTCGAATTCGCTGCGTTCGACCTGCCATGTCTGTGAGCATTCGTGCGGCTTGTTGTCATAGAAGTAAAACGGGGCTGACTGCTTGCCGTTCGCGCTGACGAACTGCACGCTGTGCTTGTGAACGAAATGACTGGCACGCATTTTGGGGAGCATGTTCAGTCGCTCAAGAACCCAGTACGTTTCAGGAATCATCGATTCACCGATGTGGTAGCGAGGAAAGGTCTCGCGTTCGAACAAGCGAACTTTGTAGCCCTTTTGTGCGATGAGAGTAGAAGCCGTGGAGCCAGCCGGTCCACCACCAACCACGACAACATCAGTGTCGGAAACGGATTGCACTTGATCATTGGACATGCCAGACCTCGTCATTAGGTGATCGATATTGACCCTCAGGAGTTTTTCATCCCAGGAAGAGCGGCCGGCCGGTTCTTTCGAGCAGTCTTCTCAAGGCATCTCGCAAAGTAGCTACGAGCCATCCGCCAGCGCGGGAAAAATGCCGGACCCGTATCGCTTTACTTTAGACCGCGTCATAACACTTGTCCAGACAAGTGTTGTCGAAACGTACAATGTGCCCAGCAAAAAACGTCCAGGTTGGAGGCAAAACGTTCACAGCGCAAGGAAAAAGGGCGTTCAAGTCCGTGACTTGAACGCCCTTATAATGATTAAAGGCGTTGAATTTCGCTGGAGAATCGGCGATCCAGCGTTAGAAACCCTGTTCAAGTTTTTTCTTTTCGGCGGCCTGCTTACGAGCAGCCTCAACTTGATTCGTGAGCTTAAACTCAGGCCCCGCCGGGAAGTATTGCACGTCGTCGGTGAGGTAGTCGGGCGAAGGCAGCGTTTGCCCGCCGATAGTCGTCTGACATCCGGACAGGAGGGCACTTGAGGCAATAACTGCAACAAGCGTCAACAGAATTCCGGGTCGTCCTTCGATTGTCTTCACGGATCTTACCTTCGTTCGACTGTGACAACTCGGTCGGCAAATCGCCAACCGATGACGATCGCTGGCCGCATTCGGCGCATCTCGTTCGTCCTTGGTATTCATCGGCGTTGCGTCTCGTTAGATTTCATAGAATCGTTGCGATCGCTACTGCTTTTCTCTGCCTCGTTCTCAGATGGAACGTACATCGGCAGATTCTGCTGAATCGACCTTAGACCGATTTCTCCGAAATCGGCACTTCCACGCACCGACAACCAATCCGCTATGCAAACAGAAAGCTCATCCGCCATGCTCATCGCCGGAATCCAGACAGCCGTCGTCTTCAAAGACGTCAACGCGAACCTCACTTTGCTGGAATCACATGTGCGGTCGGAAGTCGCCTTGGGAACTCAACTTACCATCTTTCCCGAATGTTTCACAACTGGCTACTGCTTCGATTCACTTGCGGATTCTATGACCGTTGCCGAAGCCGTTCCGGGCCCAACGACCGAACGAATTACAAAACTCTGCAAGGAACTCAAGACGTTTGTCGTTTGCGGGATGCTTGAAATATCTGGCTCGCGGTTGTTCAACACAGCCGTCCTGATCGGGCCTGATGGTCTGATCGGAAGTTATCGCAAGGTCCACTTGCCGTATCTTGGCGTCGATCGCTTTACAACGCCGGGAGATCGACCATTCGAAGTTTTTGAAGCGGCTGGTGTACGCATCGGTATGCTGATTTGCTACGACGGCGGATTTCCTGAAGCAGCACGCATTCTCGCGATGCGCGGAGCTGATATTATTGTATTACCTACCAATTGGCCTCCCGGCGGCGCGTATATGGCGGAGTTTTCGATCAACTGCCGCGCGATGGAGAACGGGGTCTACTTTGCTGCTGTGAATCGCATCGGTTTCGAAAACGGATTCTCGTTCATCGGCAAGAGTCGCATCTGCAGTCCGGTTGGTGCCACGATGGCCACGATTGATGAAGACAGACCAGGTATCATTCGAGCAGAGATTGATCCGATCGCAGCGCGCACAAAACGCATCGTGCGAGTCCCCGGAAAACATATCATCGATCGCATGGCTGATCGCCGTCCAGAAATGTACGCCGCGATCTGTGAGCCACATCACCTGAAGCGTCCAGGTCATGAGGATTCATGATTCGAGGTGTTGGGCGAGCGGCAGGGCGACAACTCTCCGAGCACAATTTTTGACTCCGTACTTGAACGAAACGCCGATGAGAAAACTCGGAGGGCTGACACCCTACCGCTCGCCAACTGGAAGATTGATAGCTGTATGCAAACAACGTCTGTGCAAGTCAAATTCGGTGGCGTATTCAGAAAACATCTGTTCGGCTGCATGGCCGTTTGAGACCAGCAATTGTACATTGCACAATGTGGATTTAGTCGTCATGGATGCTGGACGGGCGATTCGTCGCGTTCACATCCTGCCTTATCGTCCTGCCAAAAAGAGTCTGTTAATGTTACTCAGCGAACTCACATGGCCCGAGGTGGCCGAACTTTCAAAAGACACGCCGGTACTGATTCCCATCGCGGCTCTGGAACAACATGGCCACCACCTGCCAGTCTACACTGACAGCATGCTGCTGACCGAAATTGTGCGACGCACAGAAGCAGCAATGCATGATCAGATTCTGGTGACTCCACTGATGTGGCTCGGAAACTCCGATCATCACATGGATTTCCCAGGCACGATGTCCGCGCCGCCTCGAGTTTATCTGGATCTGCTGGTCGGGCTGCTCGACAACCTGATCTTCCACGGATTCAAGCGGCTGTTTCTAATCAACGGACACGGCGGCAACGATGTTCCCGGCAAACAGGCGGTCTTTGAAGTGCGGCAGAAGTATCGCGATCGCAAAGATCTGTTGCTGCTGTTTTCCACATACTGGGGATTGGGCGACGAAGCAGTGACGGGAAGCGATCAGTTCAAGCAACACGAAATGGGACACGCCTGCGAATGGGAAACGTCCATGATCCTGCGCATCGCTCCGCAACTGGTCAAAGATTACAAGTCGCTGGCGGAAGTCAAACACGGCAATCCGTTTCTTCCTGCTTCGCGAGGCTGGATCACAAAAGATCGCACGGTGCCGGGCCATATCGGATCGCCACACCTGGCATCCGCAGAAAAAGGCGAGACGCTGTTTGCGACATTCAGCGATGGGGTGCAGAACATGCTGCATCGCGTCATTCGGTGGGACGGTGATTCGTGGGAGGGATAGCTTATGAATAACGTAGGACGGGACTCCAGTCCCGTCCTGACAGGTTTGCGTCTGGACGGGGTCTTGAGACCCGTCCTACAGCAGAATTATGTGAACACCTCAAACCTCGTGTACGATCTCCCTATTGAATTTTTCTTGAAACCCAGGCACACACCGGAGTCCATCGAATGTTGAGTTTTTTTTCGTCGAAGTCTGTAGTCGCAATCGTCGCCACAAGCCTGCTGCTGGTCAGCACACGCACATTGCAGGCTGATGACGTCAAGCCGTTAAGAGCGCTACTGGTGTTGGGTGGATGCTGCCATGACTACACTGCTCAAAAGGACTTGCTGTCGAAGGGAATTTCTGAACGAGCACACGTTCAGATTGTTATCGCTTACGATACGGACAAGTCGACAGGGCATCTGAATCCGGTTTACGAAAATGCCAACTGGTCGGAGGGTTTTGATGTCATTATCCACGACGAGTGCTCATCAGATGTCAAAGATCTGGCCATCGTCGATCGGATTCTGGAACCTCATCGGCAGGGACTTCCGGCCGTGCTGCTGCATTGTGGCATGCACAGCTACCGCAGCGAAGGTTATCCCAGGAAAGTAACGCCGTGGTTTGAATTTACAGGCCTGCAGACAACCGGTCACGGACGGCAGGCTCCAATCAACATTGGATTCGTAGCAAAAGATTCTGAAATTACAAAAGGACTGGCAGACTGGACCACTGTAAACGAAGAACTCTACAACAACAGCGAAGACAAACTGGTCGAAACCGCGAGTGCGTTGGCGATCGGTCAGCAGGAAGGCGAAAAAAATGCAACCGTCGTCTGGACAAACAACTATCGTCAGAAGACAAAGGTCTTCGCGACCACGCTCGGCCACAACAACGATACCGTAGGCGATGCTCGTTATCTGGACCTGGTAACTCGAGGCCTGCTATGGTCGTGTGGCAAGCTGGATAATTCTTATTTGAAGAAGGCAGCGAAGTAGGAATTGCTTGCTTTTCGTGGCAAGATTCGAGTTATTTCTACGACCCGCGTTGCAGAACTCCATCCCTGGAACGCACTACACTGACGGCCGGGGCTTCACTTGGCCGTTGGAGTCAGGAGACTCCGAAGCAGTGTGTTCTGAGGCAAGAGCCTCGGTACAATTACGCTCGACTCAAGTCGCCTTCGCTGCCAGTCGTGAAATTCGCAGGTGGCGATCGAAATGGGCGGTGGCGACTTGCAAGCCGTCGGGATGGAGGTCCATGTCGCGGGCAAGACTGGGGAGCAGGAAGCGATGGTAGTCCTTCTCTGCGTCCGGTTTCCAGAACAGCAGAAAGCCTCCGCTGCCGCCGCCGCTGAGCCCCATGATTGAGCCGTCACTCAGCCACTTCAATCGCCAGATGACTCCCTGAGTGATGCCTTCTGCAATGAGTTGTTGTCCCAGCTTCTGTGTTGTCAGATCGAATAGCAAGACCAGCGGCTCATGCACGGCTCCAAGCGGGTTTGAAGCTTTGTGAAGCCCTCCAGCAACCAGCCATTTGCCGTCGGGACTGACAGCGATCGCTCTGATACCGCCGAAATCCACCTGCTGACCCCCGTTGTAAGAATGCAGCGGAGTAGCGTCGAAGGTGCGTACTTCGTTGCCTGTTGCAACTTCCCACTGTTTCAGTCCACCCACCAGATCGCCGCTGATAACTGTCTGACCGTCTGGATGAAACGCGACACAATAGATGTGTCGCGTGTGTTCTGTGAATTCATAAACCAGACTGCCGTCGCTGATGTTCCAGACTCGCACAACGTTGTCATTTCCTCCACTGACAAGAAGCGTGCCATCCGGGCTGACGTCGAGGGATCTGATCCAGCCTTTGTGAGCACCTATGCTGCGAATGGGTTTGGGTTCTGCGGCTGCGGAATCCCACCAAGTGAGCTTTCCATCACATCCGCCACTGACAGCAGTGTTGCCGACCTTCG
>JAYVNW010000391.1:0-3165 GCA_043758225.1 Candidatus Kuenenia sp.
TGGCGATTCCCCGTCCGGCCTCCGGTGATGAATTACCTGTTACAAAACGCGATGCCTGGGAGACATCAAAAATTACAGGCTCACCAGAACCGCCGCTGCCGTATCGGGTTGAACTCGCGTTTCCGCACTTGAAGTTTCAGCAGCCGCTTGATCTATCCGCTGCTCCTGGTTCAAACCGACTGTTTGTGGCTGAGCAGGGCGGCAAGATCTATTCGTTTGAAAATCGAGCTGATACAACTCAACTGGGTATAGTGGCCGATCTGAAGCTATCGCATCCGAAATTGACATCGCTCTATGCCATTACATTCCATCCAGACTTCGAACAAAATCGAAAATTCTACGTGTGCTACATTCAAGGCAATGACAAGCCGGATGGCACGTTTGTGTCGCAGTTCGAATTGTCGAAGACCGAACCGCCGGTGCTCGATCCTGCGAGTGAGCGAGTCTTGATTCGCTGGTGGTCCGGCGGACATAACGGATGCAGTTTAAAATTTGGACCGGATGGTTTCCTCTACATCTCGACTGGCGATGGAGGAGCACCTTCGCCGCCTGATCCACTGATGGCCGGACAGGACGTCAGCAATCTGCTGTCGAACATTTTGCGCATCGACGTGGATCATCAGGACGGTGACAAAGCCTATCGCGTTCCCGCAGACAACCCGTTTGTCGGGATGCCTGACGTTCGGCCCGAAATCTGGGCGTTTGGTTTTCGCAATCCCTGGCGGATGAGTTTTGATAAAAGTCGCGGTGACCTGTGGGTCGGCGACGTTGGCTGGCAGTTGTGGGAAATGATCTACCGTGTGGAACGAGGTGGCAACTATGGCTGGCCGATCATGGAAGGTCCGCAGGCGGCATTGCCCGAATCCAAACGCGGCCCCGCGCCGATTCTGCCGCCGACCGTCAGTCATCCGCACTCAGAGGCTGCATCCATCACGGGCGGTTACGTTTACCATGGTCAACGTTTGTCGAGTCTTCAGAACTTCTATGTCTACGGCGACTATCAAACCGGCAAAGTCTGGGGACTGAAGCTGAACGGAACGCAGATCGAATCGCACAAAGAGTTGGCTCAAACACCACTGCAACTCGTGTCGTTTGGTGAAGATAATGACGGTGAACTGTACCTGGTCGATTATCAACGCACTCAACAAATCTACCGACTTGTTGAAAACCCTGAGGTGGGTCAACAGGTAACTTTTCCCCGGCGATTGAGCGATACCGGTCTGTTCACATCTGTGAAAAATCAAATGCCATCGCCTGGCGTGACTTCGTATTCCATCAACGCGATGCACTGGGCCGATCACACCACATCAGAACGCTGGATGGCGGTGCCTGGTACGGAGCCGGTGCAGATCGAAAAGAACATGCGATGGCAGTTTCCGGATGGATCTGTGCTCGCGAAGACCGTCAGCATTGAAATGACTCAAAGTGATCCGTCGTCCTCGCGTCGCCTGGAGACTCAAGTTCTGCATCGCGAAGATAGTACATGGCGACCCTACACGTATCTTTGGAATCACGACCAGACTGATGCGGAACTTGTGCCGGCAGCTGGTGTGACACTTTCGCTTCGTATCAACAACGCATCAGCCCCGGACGGTGTTCGCGAACAAACGTATCGCGTTGCCAGCCGAGGCGAATGTCAAATGTGTCATAATCCATGGGCTGAAATGAAGACCGCCGGTCTGGGTATTCAATCGGCTTCACCACTGGCAGTAACGATCAACCAGCTGAACAAAACTCAGGGAGTTGATGCTTCAAAACAAAACCAGCTGGATGCATTGCAACGACGTGGCTGGATCAGCGGAATTATTTCGCAATCGCCAACTGAAGCTCCGAAGTTAGCAAATCCCTACGATCCCAAGGCCGACTTGAATGAACGAGTCCGCTCGTATCTTCATGTCAACTGTGCTCATTGTCATCAGCCCCACGCCGGCGGCAGCGCGCTGATTGAACTTGCTTCCGACATAAAACTGGAGAATGCAAAAATACTGGATGCCAAACCGGGGCAGGGGGCGTTTGGTATCTCACACGCTCGCATCGTTGCTCCACAAGATCCGGAGGGATCGGTTTTGTTTTATCGAATGGCTAAAGTCGGAAACGGTCGCATGCCGCGAATCGGTTCGAACGAAGTTGATGAACAGGCCGTGGCAATGATGCATAATTGGATCACACAACTATCGTCGCCGACTTCCAATGCATTGCCGCGCGATGACGGCAGCGTGGCACATGCAGCGGTACTTACTTCGCTGCCGCAGTTGTCTGAGGTCGATCGAGCGAAAGCCGTGGAGCAACTTTGCACATCGACACGCGGAGCTTTGTCGCTGCTGCATTGGCTATTGAGAGATCTGGCAAGCGCTGAGCTGCGACAAGAAATTGTCGCACTGGCGGCCAAGCAGAATCAACCAGAAGTGCGCGACCTGTTCGAACGCTTTCTGCCTGCATCACAACGGGCGAAGCGGTTGGGCACAGCCGTCAATGCTGCCAAATTGCTCGCGATAAAATCAGATGTTGAACAAGGACAACATCTGTTTTTTCGCGAAGGCGCGGCGGCGTGCAAAAGTTGTCACCGAATCAACGCCGTTGGTGAAACGCTCGGTCCGGACCTGAGTCAGATCGGAAAGAAGTATGCACCGGCAGATATGCTGACTCATCTTCTGGAACCATCGAAATTCATCGACCCAAAATACATTCCGTGCGTGGTCGAAACGACCAGCGGCCTGGTACATGTTGGTTTGATCGTCGAACGTAACGACCGCGAAGTGATTCTCAAGAATGCTCAGAACAAAGAGATCAAGATTCCTGCCGAGGAAGTTGAATCACTCGTCTCGCAGCAAAAATCTCTAATGCCGGAACTACTGCTTCGCGACCTGACACCACAACAAGCGGCCGATCTGCTGGCGTTTTTATGTTCGCTGAAGTAGGTAACGTTGAATTACCAGATTTGGTAGCGTGTATGCCTTGGTCAAAGGTTTTTGTGGCGAAAGACGGCTCATGTTTCAACTCACAACAGCATTCAGCACGGCGATCCTGCTCAGTGCATTCTGCTACGCGCCGCTATGCGCTGACGAGAAGTCGGATCTGCTTTTCGAAAACAGTATTCGCCCGGTTCTGGTGGAAACGTGCTTTCGCTGCCACGGCGATTCAAAAACCTCCGGCATGTTGCGCATT
>JAYVNW010000392.1:0-18123 GCA_043758225.1 Candidatus Kuenenia sp.
ACACCACATTTCGTATTGCAAGCTGCTGGCGGCGGCGACAATTGGAACTTGTGCACGTAAATGAAGTTGCTGGTATTAGAGAATCAAGGGAGTTTTGTATGTCAAACGGGCGTCCAACATTTGCATTCTATGCGGCCGTACTTGCGGTTGTCGGCGGCTTGGTATATTTCGCGGGCATGCAGGCAGGCTTTTTCGGAAAACCGAACGCTGAGCCCAAGGTCAATGCGAACGCAGGCGATGCTCCGGAACTGGATCCCGGTAAAATCAACGTTGGTGGTGCCGGTGGTGAATTGGTGGCTGAAGGATCTGCGGATGACTTCATCACGACGAAGAAAGAATATGACTTTGTTCCCGCTGAGCGACTGCCGCCGGTCAAAGGGACCGCTGGTTATGCAAAGCTGGAAAACAACACCGTACAATTCGCTCTGAACGTGTGGGCGGGTTGGGCACCGATTATCCATGCCAACGAAGGATTTCAGCCTAAGAAGGTCTGGCAGACAAAAGATGGCAAGGAGTTTCGAGTTCAGTTGGTGCTTGCCGACAATCCCGTCGACATGCGTGACAAATACGCTGCGGGCGATTTTCATATCGGCTGGGCAACTGTCGATATGCTTCCGCTTTTTATGGAAGGATTTGTCGATGCCAGCGGAAAGCCACGCGACAGTCGCATCATGCCTCGCGTCTTTCAGCAGGTTGACTGGTCTAACGGCGGTGACGGAATTGTCGTTCGCGATGACATTAAGACCGTACGGGATTTGCGTGGCAAGACTATTGTGCTGGCTCAGAATTCTCCGTCTCAGTATTTTGCATTAAGCATGCTGGTGGCTGGTGGCGTGCAGCCGGCAGAAGTGAAATTCAAATACACGAACGATGCATTTGAAGCAGCCGCTGCATTCAATGCGCAGAAGGACATCGCAGCCTGCGTGTCCTGGGCTCCGGACATTTACAAGCTGTCCGAGCTACCTGGCAATCGTATGCTTGTGAATACGCAGACAGCAAACAAACTGATCGCGGACGTTTGGTTCGCTCGTGCAGATTTTGCTCAGGATCATCCTGAACTGATTGAAGGTATCGTACGAGGAATTCTGGATTCTACGGAAGCCTTAAAAGCTCAGGAAGAAAAGCAGAAAGTTTCTGAATGGATGGCTGCGGGCTACGCGATTCCCGCCAGTGATTGTCTTGGAATGCTGGGTGATGCGCATTGGACGAACTACGCGGAAAACGTTCAGTTCTTTTTGAATCAGAACAATCCCTCGCGATTCGAGTCCGTCTGGCAGCAGGCGTACTACATCTATCGCGGCATTCGTTCGGTGACACACCAGCCTGTGGCGTTCGATCAGGTCGTCGATTTCAGCGTGTTAAAACGGCTGGAAGGCGAACCAAAATATGCAGCTCAGCGTGACGAATATCAAGCACGCTTTGCACCAAAGACCACTGGTGAGATCATTGCTGAGTCTGACGAAGTTCTGACGAACACTGTGATCATCCATTTCGCTCCGAACAATGCCAATGCGATGCATAAAATTCTTCGCAAAGGTGCTGACGGGAAAGAGACGGAAGAGCTCTATGATCCCAATGTGGATTTCATCCTGGATGAAATCTCAAAGCTCGTTGGTCAGTTCGGAGCGGCAAGAATCGTTATCGAGGGGCATACCGATGCATCAATGAAAGCCCTTCTGCCGGATGACGGGCTCGTCAAGCAACTCTCAGAAAATCGAGCCAACTCCGTCAAGGAAGCTTTGATTCAGAAGTACAGCCTTGATCCAAATCAGTTCAACGCCGTCGGGGTTGGCTGGGATCGTCCGGGAGATCCAAAAGATCCACTGAATCACGCAAAGAATCGTCGCGTCGAGATTCGTGTCTTCAGTGCAGAACAATGATCAGCTCATCGGAATGAATCGTCGCACCAGTGATGCTGGTGCGACGAGCATGATGACCAACACTGCGTGCTTGACGTCGCCCGTTATGCCAAACACTACCAATGCATCAAGAAAAATGATGCACAACAACATGAGTCCCACTGTGCGTTGAATTCTGCCGGGTTCTGGATTGCTGACAACCGTCGCTGCTCGCAACAGTACGTTTAGACCCAAAATCAGCAGCGCCACTTGACTGCCTGGAATTGCATCTTTGATTCCTGATGATGCGACCAGCCATGCGTCCAGACCAATTCCGCAAAGCATGACGGCGACTCCAGCGAACAGCCCGATTGAACTGCTTTTGCCAGCTTCGTTTTTAGCGAAGAGCGTGATGCCAGTGATGTAAATCCCGAGCCCCGCCGCAACTGTCATTGGTGTCGTTTGCCACACCGATGTGAATGTGCCAGCCGCACTGGCTCCCAGCATTAGATTCAAAAACCGGCAGGTTCCCATGCCCAGCGGGGCGGCAATCGTTGACTTTAGATAACCGTCGTACAGCAACACTGCGACGAAGATGAGTGCCGCAATCAACAGGCTCCCCTGCCCCACTGCAGCAGCGCAGACCGTCCCGATCATCATCAATATGGCACCAAACAGCCCTGCTGCTTTGCGCGAAATGCGCCCTGATGGAATTGGTCGTTCGGGCCGTTCGATCGCGTCAAGATTCGCATCAAAAACATCATTCAGCACCATGCCGCCCATGTACAAGCCTGCACTTGAAATCAGCAATAGCCATAGATTCGTTTGCTGTTTCAATTCTGCCGTCGTCAGCTTGTGTGTTATCAGGTAGCCGCACAAAATGTTCGACATCGCTGTGAAGACAGTTGGGATACGCATCAACTGCAGCCATGTCAGCAGAGACGCTGTTGGCCGAGTGGGATTTGCAGGATCGACGTTTGTGCGATTCACCGACGGAAGGGTTTTCTAGTGTCTTGCGGGATCAAGCGGCATCGCGGGAAGCCAAACCGGACTGCGAAGACGCATGCAGCGAAGACTCGCTGATTTGCATTTCGCGGACTGTGAGTTGATCAAGCAGATCGCGAATCGTTTTCTCTGCGGCGCAGCGATCGCGTTTCCAGCGATCCTGCAGAGTCGCCAGTTCGCCTTGTATTGTCTCAATCAATTGTTGCTGCTCATCGACGACCGAGCCGACGATACGTGAAGAAAGTTCCTCTTCGCGTTTCGCAAACCATAACTCCAGTTCCGCCCGATCGTTCCGGAATTGCTGCTGCCGCTCAGCCACATCAACGGCAGTCAATTCAACTTTGTCGCGTTCCGCTGCCACCTGACTATGCAACCGTTCAAAGAACGACTGCACGTCCCCTCGCGCCTGCTCCAGTCGAGCTCGAGCAATTTCCGATGACGCCGCGTCGCGGACAAGGCTGGTGCGAGCTTCCTCGGTGACAAGGCGTTGTTCAAGAATCTCGCTTTGAGTCTGATCAAGTTCTGCCCGCAGGCGATTCAGGCGTTGAGACCGTTCTTCCAGTCTAGCTACCAGATCTGCAAACGAAGCTTCCTGTTGTTTGGTTCTGCGTTGACGGCTTTCGATATCACGCAGGATCGCGTCACGCTCTTCCTCACTGCGACGTTGCTGACGCTGAATTTCAACCATAATTGCATTTTGCGTGCGTTCCGCTATCCGCGTCTCGCGATCGATCGAACCTTCCCGTTCCACCAACAACTGTCGAATGTGTTCCAGCTGTCGGAATCGCAATCGATGCTGTTCGAGGAATCGTAATCGTTCGCTGCGGAACATTTGCTGTTCGCGGCGGAATTCACGCAGTTCGATTTCAAGATCTTCCTTCGCACGCGTCAAGTGTTCAAACTGGAAGCGATAGCGGCGCTGCAGATTGCTTTGCTCTGTCAGAATACTTTGACGTTTTTTTTCAATTTCTTCGCGCAATCGTTGCTGTTCGACATCAACCTGTTGTCCGAACATTTCGCGTTGTTGCTGAAGGTCTTCACCTTGTTGCTTTATTTCCAGCAATTGTGATTCGTGAGCTCTCTCCCATTCGGCTTTCTGTCGATTCAGCAAAATGATTTCTGTTGCCAGTTCATCGCGAGCTTTTTCGGCAAGGCGAGCTCGTTCGGTTTTGAGTTCTTCCGCAATCGCTTGTAGTCGGTCAGCGTGTTCCTGGCGTTCATGCTGTGCCTGAGCACGCAAACGGTCTCGTTCAGCATCCAGGAGCATGCGTTCCTGGCTGACCTTCATCCGTTCTTCGTCAAGTTCCGCGCGAACAGAAGCTTTCAGGATGACACGTTCTTCGGCCAGCGAACGCTGTGCGGATCTGAGTTCAGCAGCGTGGCGTTGAATTAGTTCTTCCTGCTGGCCAACTTTTCCCAGGCGTTGTTCCAGTTCAGCGATCATCTCGCGTTGTTCTGTTCGCTCGCGAGCAACCTGTGTAGCGAATTCCTGGGCACGCTGTTCAAATGCGCGGCGATCAGCTTCAAGCTGCTGGTGGTCCGAAGCCAGTGCAGCGCGACGCTGCTGCAATTCAGAAAATCGCTGCTGAAGAGATTCGGCTGCGGCTGATGCCTGAAACAAAATTCGCAATGCGTCAGAGTCGCCTGCGATGGCAACTGCATTTGCGTCCAGCGTCGCAGATGCTGCACTGGTTAAAGCCGCACCAGTACCCTTTGGATCTGAATTCATCAGATCATCAGCAGAATTGTCTGACATGTTCGGGATTCCTTTCCCAAACGAGACCAGTGGGGCAAATGACGAAACGCAATTTTACCTAAGCCAGAGCCTTGTCAAGCATGTTGACGAAGTGCTGCTTTGCCGGAGCTCCGACAACCTTGTCGATCAACTCTCCGTTCTTGAAGAGCATTACGGTTGGAATGCTGGTGATTCCAAACCCTGCTGCAGTCTGCTGGTTGTCGTCCGTGTTCACTTTTCCAATCTTGACGCGACCAGCGTAGTCGCCAGCAAGTTGCTCAACCGTCGGCATCAAATGGCGGCAAGGTCCGCACCATGGTGCCCAAAAATCGACAAGTACAGGTTCCGACGCTTCAAGAACTTCCGACTTGAAGTTCGCGTCAGTGAATTCATGCAGGTTACCAGCCATTTTCATTGTCTCCGTTTATCTTCTAATGCGGCACGCCAGTCCAGGCATACTCAAAATTTTGTGGGCCAATTATCGTTGGTTGTTCAATTTCGTGTAGACGGTCAGCATGCCAAGTTCGGTTTCCGCCATGCGGCAACGTCCATCAAAATTATCTGGCCGCAGCGTTTTCCCGAAAATACCATCTTCTCGTTCAGCGGATTATTGGCCAACCTCGAAGCACTGTCAACGTGGCTCCAATTTCCGCAGGAATGTCCCCGGTTGCGGTATTCCGGCAGAAACTGCCACGGCGGCAGTATTCCAGCGAGGTTGACGCAAACGGTGTTCCATCGCAATTGTTGACTCAGTACGTCCGTTGAGTTTCGCAGTCCTGGCAACTACATTTCTGCTTTGCACGCAATAGGGATCTCGAAGTCCAAATATAGAGATTTTTGGCGATGCAGGTATTTGAACCTGAAAATACACCAATCCAGATTAAGGAGCCGGCAAGTCTCCTTGCTGCAAGTCCAATGCAGGACTTAGACGGCAGCCATGATATCCGTCGTTGAAACTAAGACTTGATCGGGGATCTCAGCGACACCGATTCAAGTTTAGAATCCGTTCAGGCTGCCGGCGTCGCAATGTTGTCGCGTGGGACAGCCTTCAGAGTCACTTTTTTTTGGAAGCCCCCCAAGCGGCTGAAGATTCCAAGTCGACCTGTTGTGAGCAGGATCAGCATAGATGGAACCATAATCGGTCGGATAACAAACGTATCCAACAACACTCCGACGGCCAGTGCCAAACCCAATTGATCCATGCCCACCAGGCTGCCTGCCATCAATGAGCAAAATGTGCCGGCCATGATAATTCCGCAGCTGGAAATAATGCTTCCCGTGCGTTCGAGTGCCAGAGTGATGCCCTTGACTGGCCCGTGGATTTTTTGTTCTTCGTCAATTCGAGACATCAGGAAGATATTATAGTCTTCCCCGACAGCGATCAGAATAGTGAAGAGGAACATAGGCACTTTCCAGTCCAGACCTGCAAACTCTGAAGGATTCGGCGCGGTTAACCAGAAAACGATGTAGGTCAATCCCAGCGTTGCCAAGTAGCTGTAGAAGACAGTAAACATCAGATAGGCACAGACACCCGGCCGCTTCAACAGCAACACCAGAATGATGTAGACGCCTGCCAGCACCAGGGCATCAATACGGATTTGGTCGGAGTCGGTAACGACTTTCAGGTCGCTGATTTGCGGAATAGAACCCTTAAAGTAAAACTTTGCGTTTTTCAGACCTTCGGGGAGATGGTCGTGCAGTCGATCGCGAAGATTGTGATAGTCACTGATGCTGCTGCGTGAAAACGGATCGTTTTTGAAGATCAGGTCAATTCGCATGATCGAACTGTCGGTCGAACTTACGAATTCTCGGCGAACAAAATTCTTGAACTGTACGATCTCTTTCGATTTCAACGGTGGCATTGGGCGTTGACCTTTGGGTGCTGCCAGTGATCGAACGGAGTTCAATCCCAGTGCATCTTTTTGTCGAACCAGGTTATTTGTAAACTGTTCAACCAGGTCTTTGGGTTCTCCCTGAATCAGGCTGAAGTCCATGTCTTTGACTTCAAGCAGAACTTTCAGTGGCGCAACTTCGCCAGCCGGGAAATGTCGTTGTGCAGCCTGAGCACCGTAGACGCTGGCCGCCGTATCGGGCAGTTCAGAAAGAAGTCCGTAGCTGAGATTACCAAAGAAGACAACACCTGCGACGACAAATGGAAGCATCAAAACAATGCTCAAGGACCATGCTGTCCAGGCGCGGCGTTCAATGAAATGGCCAATCCATTGCCAACCCTGAGTCAGGAGGTTGGCTCGCTGAATTCGTGATGTCAGGTCGGTGCTGGAGAGAAAGCCTGTGTCGCTGCGAGACGTCTGGCGAGGAGCATTTGGCCAAAAGGCAAATCGTCCAGCGAGCCGCAGAATTGCCGGTGTCAGCGTGAGTGCGGCAATAAGGCAGATCGTAAGTCCGAAGGAAATCGCAATCCCAGCTTCACGGAACTTTCCGAACTCGGCAAAGATCATCATTCCTATGCCACAAACTACTGTTCCGGCACTCGCTGTCAGAGCGGCTCCAACGCGTTCCAACGTACCGGAAACCGCGTCTTCAATTGTCAGACCGCTATCCAGTTCTTCCCTATAACGGGCGACCAGAAACAGACAATAATCGACTCCAGCTCCGTAAACCAATACGGTCACGTAAGTTTCAATTCCATTGAACAGCGTGATCCAATGCGCTTGAGCCATGAGGATGAGCAATTTAATGGATATGATCGTTGATACGGCAACTGTCACCAGTGGAATTAATGCCAACGCGGGTGCGCGATAGATAATGATCAACAATCCAACAACCAGCAATACTGTCCATTTTTCCGTCGATTTGGCGCTGTTGCGCGACTCTTGGATCATGTCGCGGCCGAACGTGGCTGTGCCGCTCATGGAGATTTCCATGCCCGCTGGAAGCGACGGTTCGGTGGATTCCTTTGGAGTATGTTTCAGTCTATTGACGAACGCTTCAATTTCATCCACGATTTTTGTGTTTGACTGATCAAGAAATTCCGTGCGCAGCCAGATGACAATCGATGTCGCCTGCTTATCGTCGCTGACGAACATCTCGCCAACCTTCTTGTCTTCAAACGAGACGATTTCCTGGGCCGCGCGTTCTTTTGCGGCCAGTTCAAACGCCTTCAGATTTTCTTCGCTTTCGTCGCGCAACTGATCGGGCGTCGGCAATCCTGTGATTCGATAGATTTCGGGCACAACTGACTTTGACAGGAAGTCGTAGTCTTCTGGCGACAGGCCGTCTGCATGCTCTCGGCGAACCACCAGCACGACGTTGCTCTCGCGCAAGTCCGTTGGGAAAGCTTCTTTGGATTTGACTTCTGCAACGTGACTTTCCGCGTCTTCAGGCAGAAATGCAAATTCACCGTTCTGTGCAACATCGCTCAGGTCTGGCGCGGCCCAAATGCAGACTGCGAGCAGTGCACCCCAGCCCAGCAGAATCAATACGGCTTTGTGAGCGGCAAGATCACCGAGACTTTTGAACAGCATGGATTGGCCTGAATTGCAGGTCAGAGACGGGAAATGAACCAAAGGCATTCAAGGGAGACGGCCCTGAAAAAATTGCCGCCCGTTATCACCCTTTTGCGACAGAAGATTTGACTCTGCTGCAACGCAATTGATGACTTGTAAACTCTGCAAAATATCGGGTTTGCGCAAACAATTCAATCCGAAGGTGAATGGAGAATGTTCAATCCCCCGAAGTGTGAAACTTTCTGGTCAGGTTGCGGAGTTACGGAGCTTTCGCGATACAGGGTGGACTTTGACAATTGTCGGCAGTGTTCTGAAATCTGCTCCGGCGTGTTCCCTTCATTCCTGTCTTCATACTGCTAAAATCGCGGTTTCGTATTGCAGATGCGAAGGCGCAACTCACATTCATTGTTTAATTTCCAGGAATTCGTTTGGGCGTGCGTGCGTCAGCACCACAGGAAATCTGAAAGAGTAACCATCAATGGTCAGCTATTTTCCAGAAGTCGATAAAATTCAGTTCGAGGGACCACGGTCCAAAAATCCGCTTGCATTTCGCCATTACAACGCTGCCGAAATAGTGGAAGGCCGGTCGATGAACGATTGGCTGCGTTTTGCAGTCTGTTACTGGCATACATTTCGAGGAAATGGTACCGATCCCTTCGGAGCGCCGACTCTAAAACGACCATGGGATGACGGCACGGATTCTTTGGATAACGCATTGCGTCGTGTTGACGTGGCGTTCGAATTCGTGACGAAGCTTGGTGTGGCGTATTATTGCTTCCACGATCGCGACGTTGCTCCGGAAGGTGCGACTCTGCGGGAAAGCCATGCGAATCTGGATAAAATTGCCGCCAAGTTGAAGGAAGCGCAAAAGAGCAGTGGAATCAAGTTGTTGTGGGGAACAGCAAACCTGTTTTCGAATCCTCGCTTTATGCATGGAGCGGCGACCAGCCCGAACGCCGACGTGTTTGCCTATGCTGCGGGGCAGGTTAGAAAAGCGATTGAGGTCACTCATGACCTTGGCGGCGAAAACTATGTGTTCTGGGGTGGCCGCGAAGGTTACATGTCGTCCTACAACACTGATATGAAACGCGAACTGGACCATCTTGCGCGGTTCATGCATTTGGCAAACGACTACGCCCAGTCGATCGGTTTCAAAGGACAGTTTCTGTTTGAACCAAAGCCAAAGGAGCCGACAAAGCATCAGTACGATTTCGATGCTGCTGCGTGTTTGAATTTCATTCGTCAATACGGATTGCTCGACGTCGTGAAGCTGAATATCGAAACGAACCACGCAACTTTGGCTGGCCATTCGATGATGCACGAGCTGGAATACGCTTCGATTCAGGGTGTGCTGGGCAGTATTGATGCCAATACCGGAGACCTGCTTTTGGGGTGGGATACGGATCAATTCCCGACAGATATTTATCTGACAACTCAGGTGATGTTGGTCATCATGAAACAGGGTGGCCTATCGCCGGGTGGCACGAACTTTGACGCAAAGGTTCGACGCGAAAGCATCGATCCGATCGATTTATTTCACGCTCATATCGGTGGTATGGATACGTTCGCTCGCGGCCTGAAGATCGCGGCAGCAATTCGAGCGGATGGTATCCTGACGGACTTCGTCAAAGATCGCTACAACAGTTACGACAGTGGCATCGGCCGGAAGATTGAAAATGGTATGACCAATTTGAATGAACTGGAACAGTACATTCTGGAAAAAGGCGAAGCTGCGGCGAACACCAGCGGTCGGCAAGAGATGTTGGAGAATCTGATCAATCACTACATCTAATGAATCGATGATTTTCTTGTGGGTTCAGAATCGGGAGGTGGATCGGCGTGAAATCATGCCGATCCACTTTTGTTTCACACACACAATTCGGAGCTCAATTTCAGTCGAACGACTATTCATGATTCTGTCGGACCAAGGCGTTGTCAAAGTAGTTGACGCCCATGCCAGCGTCGATCACAAGTCCTTGTGCGTTGATGCCGGATGATCGTGGACTCAAAAGAAACGCAATCGTTGACGCGACTTCTTCGGTCTGCACAGCCTGCTTGCGGAGAGTTGCTTTTTCTGCAAAAAGGTAGCTATCTACGTATCCTGGAATTCCAGCGGAGGCGGATGTTTTCAACAACCCTGGGCAGACCGCGTTGAAGCGAATCTTTGAAAACTGTGAGAAAGATTTTGCAAGGAAGCAGACGGATGAATCAAGTGCCGCTTTAATGGGGGCCATGTAGCCGTAGTTTTCAGCCGCCATTCGCGTCGTCGAAATAGAAATTGTGACGACGCTGCCACTGGCCGAGTCAAGCATCGATCTGAAGCTCTCCGCCATGGCGATGAGGGAAAAACACGAAATGTTGGCGGCTTGCAAAAATGCAGATCGCGGAGTCTGGTGGAAAGGCAACCAGCCTGAGGAAAAATCCGCAAATGCAATGGAATGGACGATTCCATGAAGAGTGTCTGTCGTTGCTGCAACCGAGTCACGCAGCGCATCAATCTGTTCCTGGTGTTCAACATCGCAGACGAAGATCTTTGCGTCCGGAAAGAGCTTCTTCACCGAGTCCGCGCGGGCTTGAGAGCGGACGGATAGCACGACATTAGCTCCAGTTTCCTGCAGAAGTTTTGTCGTATGGAACGCCACGCTTTTACGATTCGCGAGTCCGGCCACAAGAATTGTTTTGCCAGTGAGTTGCAGGAAATCCATCGTTCAGGACCTTAACGAAAAGAACCCAACAAGTACAAAGACTTGCCGGGCTCTCAAGGAGGAAGGTTAAGTTGTCTTCATTTAGTCGAAAACTTCCGTCATTGACGTCAGTCGGAAGCCACCGAGAAGTCCTTGTTTCTGATGTCCGGCACTGCGGACGACCGGGTGACCAGCAGGGGAAGTATACTGCGGGCCGGAATAGGAATACCTGTTGTTACAGCTTTGACATGACGACGGTGCCGGAGCGTAGGATGCTCCGCGATACGCATGGTAACCATGTCCTCCCGGAGGCCAGACACGAGAATGAAAACTGCCTGGGACCGGAACTGGTGGCATCAAGTCATTGCGAGTTTGCCATGTTGGCACTTTGTTGTAGTAGTAACCCAACTGAGTTGTGTCGGTTGGTTGATAGACCGTGGGGTATTTAGCGACGAATCCGCCTCCCGGAGTTCCATAGGCATGCTGTGGAACATATTGGCCGTACCAACCTCCATCGTAGTTGACGGGGTAGTGACCCGGAGGAGCCCAGCCTGCGTAAGGACAGCCGTGTGACTGGCCGAGTGAATAGCTGGCCGTTGTCATGCAGGATACGACTGCCAGAAGAACGAGAGCAAAACGTTTCATATATCCTTCTCCAGAAATCCAGAGCAATTAATTGACAGCAATCGATTCGACGATCATTCGCAGGATGGCAGTCCACGGTTTGTAGAAGCCTTACACTGGTGCATGGACGCTGACGCTGGAGAATTCACTCCAACGTGCATTACCAAGTCTGATGTGGTAGTCGTTGTGGTGAAGTTTGTGGATTGTAATTGCCGATGGTTGTGATTCGGCTGGCAGGAATGCCAGCACTGTAGTTGTACGTGTGGTTTACATTTGGTGCCAAAGGTACAGTGATCGGCATTCCGTATCCTTGGGCTGCATAGATCTGAGTATCGTTTGGGTTCACATAGTCGGGTTGATTCGCATAGGTCATGTGGTACTTGCCGATTGGTGGACCTCCCTGACCATAAGAGCCAGATGGAATCAACCAGCCGAATAGCTTGTCAGCCAGTCGAGCATTCTTGTTGTGGAAGCTCATGGCGTGACCGCGATAAAGGTCGCGACACGCCGATCCCGTGCCAGAGTCCACTGAATGAGGAAAGACTGTTGTTCCATCATCGCAGCCTGTGACTCCATTGCGACCATTCCGTCGTCCTCGACCATATCCATCGCGACACTGGCAAGGCGAACTTTGGCAGTTCTGACACCAGCACGCTTGCATGCCGTTGGAGTCACACGATTCAAAGATTGTATTGCAGTCTGTGGCCATGTAGCAGCTGCCGCTGTTACAGTCCCAGCCTGTATTGCAGCCTGTATTGCAGCCTGTATTGCAGCCTGTATTGCAGCCTGTATTGCAACCTGTATTGCAACCTGTATTGCAACCGTGGCATGCCCCGGCTCCGCAAGAATTATAGACTTGTTGCGTGCAATACCCGCAACCAACCTGCGGGACGGCACAGCGTGGATCGGAGATTGTGGCTTCTCCGCAAGTCGCACCGCAGCCCGCCTGCCTGTGGCCAACTTGTCGTACATTCGGGCCCGCTTGCTGGCCTCGCATTTGAACGACGCCATCGGTTGATGACGGCGTGTTTGACCGATCCGACATCCGAACGACGCCGTCCTGCCCGACGGCGAATCCCGCCGTCAAGATCGTACACAGCAGCGCTGTAGTACGAATGGTTTTTGAATAGGAGATCATTTTGGCTTCTACCTGGTCAAAAAGACTGAATAATCCTGGTGGCGTCGGCGAGCAGACAAATGAACGCCGTCCGGAAATGTTGTTATTGAAGACAGTGTTTGGGTGGCTCAAACGCCATTGCGAAAGGGCAACCGATCAGTGATGATTTGGAACGTGAAACAATGTGAACGGGCTGATGTGTGAGTTGTATTTCACATCGACCTGTGTGCCCTCAAGTTTCCAGTTTTCGTGCGACCACACGCCAAATGGAGATACCATGAAGCCACCATTCACTTTGTAATAATATGGCGGATACATCGCATGGTACTCATGCGGGTACAGCATTTCGTGCGGATGGAAAGCTTGATTCATGATCGCAGCACCGCCGATTTGCGACGGTATGCCTGGGACAGGTGCTGGATACAGGGCAGCTCCGAGTTGCGGATAACTGCCTCCCGATGTCATCGGGTAATATCCGCCCTGTGGTTGTGGAGTCATCATGCCGCCTCCATGATATGGCGGTCCGGCGGGGCTCGTGGAGCTTACAGGGTAAGTATAGACTCCCTGAGAGACATTCTGAATCTGCATCGGCGCCTGATAGGTCTGCCAGTTGCCTCCCGGATGGACTGGAATTACATTCGGCGATCCTGCTGGGGGGGCACTGAAATACTGGGGACCTGCAACCGAAGAAATATTTGGAAGCACCGGAGCATTTTCAACTGGTACCGGTTGCAGAACGCTCTGCGGCGGAACAGCGGTTGAAGCGGCATCAGCCGTGGTGTCCTGAGGACTGCCGGAGGTCTGGCGAACCGATACGGACTGTCGCTCGGCATCCTTCACGACAGCTCGTTCAATTCCGCCCGGTTTCGGTTTTGAACTGGATCGAGCTGCAGTTGGATGAGCAGACTTCGAAACCTTGAAAGCAGATGGGCTCCCCAGCTTCTTGCCTGTCAGCCAACCAACCAGACCTGTTGGTGCAGGATTCGGCTTTCTTGCTGCCGAATCGGCGGCAACCGCGCTGCCTGCGCAAATGACGCCCATCATCAGCGCTACTAACCCCTTGCGTAGCATTTCAGCCCCCTCCATGGAATCCGCGGATCGTCCGATTTTCCGGTGGTCCGCATTGGCGGCAGGCCGAAAACGACCTGATCACGCCTGTTTGT
Organism: Candidatus Kuenenia sp.; assembly: GCA_043758225.1. Taxonomy (GTDB): domain Bacteria; phylum Planctomycetota; class Planctomycetia; order Planctomycetales; family Planctomycetaceae; genus SXXK01. The sequence goes on from JAYVNW010000392.1 coordinate 13,634, forward strand.
TCTGATTTCAGATGCAGCAATCAGATTCACACTGAATCCGTCTGCGTTTTTGCCAGTTTTCAGCCTCGTTTCGCGTTTGGCCCAATCGCCATCCGTTGCTCGTAGCAGAAGATATTCCCGACACTCTTGATGTTCGGCCAGTATCGGTCGTACGGATGAATCATTCCCTACTGGTCGAATCAATGAAATCATCATCAGAACACGTGCGCTCGGTTGAGTCTTCTCAATCAGGAAAAACAACGCGATCCGTATTTTTTACCCCTTTTACCTATCATCAATCCCTGCCACGTCTGGCTGTTGTTCACTACACTGCTTTCCCCGCGTTCCGGCACTAGATCGGATTGGTTCAGGTTCTGTCGGACGCCGAACCGAATTGTGCGTAGACCTCGCTTCCCCGAGGAATTTAAAGGATGCTCTTACGGCAAAGGACGCCCGAGTGGCTCAGAGGAAATCTTCTAATCGGAAAAACAGTTCACTGTTTGATGAAAATGCCCTCCCGGACGCGAACGTGCAGTTTGTGCCGATCAGTGAAGAGACGCGACGACGGTACCTGAACTATGCCTTGTCCGTCATTACGTCGCGAGCCCTCCCCGACGTTCGTGACGGCCTGAAGCCTGTACAACGTCGCATCTTGTACGTCATGTTCGACCGCTTGCGATTGACCGCCGATGGCAAGACTCGAAAATGTGCGAAGATCTGCGGTGATACTACGGGTTCGTTTCATCCTCACGGTGATGTTGCCGTCTATGAAGCATTGGTTCGCCTGGCTCAGGATTTTACTCTGCGTTATCCTCTGGTCATTGGACAGGGAAACTTTGGTTCGGTGATGGGGCTGCGTGCTGCGGCTGCTCGATATACCGAAGCCAAGTTATCTCGGCTTGCCGAAAACCTGATGACGGAATTGCGATACCAAACCGTTGAGATGCGCCCAACGTACGACGCGGCTGACGAAGAACCAGTTGTTGTTCCTGCACGCTATCCCGCGCTGCTGGTGAATGGGTCATCGGGCATCGCTGTCGGAATGGCCACGAACATGCCACCGCACAATCTCGGCGAAGTCATTAAAGCTTGTGTGCATCTGATCGAGAATCCAGACGCTTCCGTCGCTCAGTTGATGCGTTACGTCAAAGGTCCGGATTTTCCTCTGGGCGGTCGTATCATGACCGACCGTGCGGCGTTAAAGGACATGTACGAATCAGGGCGAGGTTCGATCAAAGTTCGCGGTGAATGGCGATTTGACCAGCAGGGCAAAAAGCAAGATACCAGCCGCATCATTATCTATTCAATTCCTTACGGAGCCACCACAGGTCCGCTCATGGCGGAAATCGGTGAACTGATTGCGGCTCGCAAGTTGCCTCAGCTGGAAGCAGTCAACGACGAAACGAACGAAGAGAACGGACTCCGAATCGCCATCGATCTGAAGTCAGGAGCAGACTCAGCAGCCGTTATGGCGTATCTGTTTAAACACACGTCGCTGGAACAGAACTTCGGCTACAACGCTACGTGCCTGGTGCCAGCTGATCGCGGTTCAACCGTACCGCGAGTGCTGGATCTTAAGCAACTGCTTCAGTATTTTCTGGACTTCCGCCACGAGACGGTGCGACGTCGGCTTGAGTACCAGCTCGCACAACTTCGGAAACGAATTCACATTCTGGAAGGCTTTGCCATAGTCTTCGATGGTCTCGATCGCGCGCTCAGGATTATTCGCGCCAGCGATGGAAAGAAGGACGCTGCCAAACGTCTGATGGCTGAGTTTACTCTGGATGAGATTCAGACCGATGCAATTCTGGAGTTGCAGTTGTACCGGATTTCAAAACTGGAGATCGACGATATTCGCGAAGAGCTGGCTGCGAAACAGGCCGAAGCAGCCGCGATTGAAGCGGTCCTGAAGTCCAAAGTGAAAATGTGGAAGCTGATCACCACCGAATTGGAACAGATCGCCGCCGATTACGGAGACAGTCGGCGGAGCGAACTTGGCTCAGCGGAAGAAATCGTCGAGTACGATCCGCAGGCTTACATCATCAAAGAGAATACCAACGTCGTCGTAACAAAAGACGGCTGGATCAAACGCGTTGGTCAGATGAGTAGTGTCGCCAAAACCCGAGTTCGTGAAGGGGATTCTGTACTCACTGTTGTTCCCGGCAGCACGCTCGACAATGTCGTATTTTTCTGTAACGACGGGATCGCCTATACGCTGCCGATTGATCAGTTGCCGGTTTCGTCCGGTTACGGCGAGCCTCTGGCAAAACGTGCAAAGATGAAAGATGGCGTCAGCGTAATCGGCGCACTTACAACTGATACTCGCTTTGTTTCGAGCCTTGAAGAGATTGATGATGAAGTTGGCCTGACACTGCTGATTGCAACAAAAAGTGGACAGGTGATGCGCCTTCCGTTTGAATTGTTTCGCACTCCATCCACAAAATCCGGACGTAAGTTCTGTCGACTCGGTAAGACTGATCAGGTTGCGCATGTCGATCTGGTTCGCGAGGCGGAGACGATGTTCATGGCTTCAAAGAAAGCCAGAATTCTGCACTTTTCGATTGAAGATGTGCCAGTTCTGGGTAATGCCGGCAAAGGCGTTCGCGGCATCAAGCTGGAAGCAGGCGACGAGCTGCTGGGTGTGATGCAGCTCACTCGTCCCAGCGACACACTCCGCGTCCGCAACGACAATGACAGTGTGCTCAGTTTTGGCCAAACGAAATATCAGGTGACATCCCGTGGTGGACGGGGAATCAAGACCAGTTCGCGAACGGGGTTTCTGGAGATTCTTCAACCAGATATTCAATTGGTTGACTGGAGCGAATTAGGTGGTGTTGGTGACGGCTGATGCTATTGCAATTCAACGAGAGATTGGTTTTGGTTCCCTCCAGAGGGCCACCATTGGCCGCATTGCTTGAAACATGATCACCAATGTGGTTGCAGTTTCGACGGACTTAAAGATCAATGTTTATGGCGGATTTTTTCGATTCTCGCTTGTTGACTGTCAGCGAAGTTACCTGTTAGACAATCGACTGTGGTTTCTTCCAGATTGCCAGAGTGAATCTTCTTCCACATTGAGAACAGCGGACGGCGCGCCGAAACAGTAGTATCCAAATCAATTTACGAAATAACGATCGACTTGGGATCGCACTTGAACACGTATTGCAATGATGGCAGTCAAACATTGGGTCGCTGTTCTAAAAATCGTTGGTCTACACGACGAAGTTAGTATCTCTCTCAGTTCCGCATGACAACAATTAAACGGAGTGAGTGGTGGCAACCCTGGTGGGGTGGAAGGGCTTCTGGGTTAGTTCCATCGTAGCCGTGTAAATTTCTTGCTCGAGCAGTCAACGTCTTTTTACTCCGGGTGTTTGGAAACAGAACCTACAAGGATTGTCAGGAAATTCTCTAATGGCACCACAAGCCAGGCAAAATTCATCGTACACCGGCGAAGATATCGAAGTCCTTGAAGGGCTTGAACCTGTTCGTCGCCGTCCATCCATGTACATAGGTGGTGTTGATTCGCGTGGATTGCATCATCTGCTTTGGGAAATCGTCGACAACTCTGTCGATGAATTTCTGGCAGGCGAGTGTGATCGAATCACCGTCACGCTGCACAAGGACGGCAGTTCCTGCACTGTCCATGACAATGGTCGCGGTATCCCTGTCGATAAACATCCGAAGATGAAGAAGTCGACATTGGAAGTCATCCTGACGACGCTGCACGCCGGCGGTAAATTCAGCGACAAAAACTACACTCGCAGCGGCGGTCTGCATGGCGTTGGTTCTTCTGTCGTCAATGCGTTGTCGTCTGAAATGATTGCGACTGTGCATCGTGATGGCTTCGAATGGGAACAGTCTTTCAAGCGAGGCAAGCCTAATGGGCCGGTTCAGAAAGTGAAGCCGTTTCGGGGCCGAGGCACATCGATTTTCTTCCGGCCAGACGACGATATTTTTCGCCGGACGCTTTTCAACGGCGAAACCATCCGTCAGCACCTGGAAGACATTTCCTACATTCATGGCGGATTGACGATCGTCTTTCATGACGAAGTTAAGAAGGAAACGCACGAGCTGCATCATCCGGACGGCATCATGGCGTACATTGAAAAGATCACTACAGACGCTGGTAAAAAGCCCGCGCACGAGCAGCTGTTTTTCGCCTCGAAGGACGACAAAGACGCCAAAGTTGAAGTCGTCCTGCGCTGGACAGATTCGACAGAAGAAAATATCCGCAGCTACGTGAACGGCATTCGCACACATGCTGGCGGAACGCATGAAAACGGTCTAAAGGCGGGCATCGTCAAAGCCGTCCGCAATTACATGGATGTGCATGGTTTCAAGCCACGCGGTGTCACGATTTCAGCCGAAGACATTCGCGAAGGCCTGGTGGGTGTCTTGAGCGTATTTATTGGCGACCCGATGTTTCAAGGCCAGACAAAAGAACGGCTTAACAATCCAGAAACGTCTTCGGTGGTCGATGGCGTCGTTCGTGCAGCGTTAGAAAACTGGCT
>JAYVNW010000393.1:0-3530 GCA_043758225.1 Candidatus Kuenenia sp.
AACAATCAGCACTTGGGCATGGTGGTGCAATGGGAAGACCGATTCAATTCGGGCCGCCGAGCGCACACATACCTTGGCCCATCTGATCATCCGGAAGCACTTGGTGAAGGCGACGGTTCAATGCCAGTCGATACCTTCCCGAACTTTGTGCAGATTGCCGAAGCATACGGCGTAAAGGCGCGACAGGTCCGCAGCAAGGCCGAATATCCTAAGGCGATCGCGGAAATGATTAACCACAAAGGACCATATCTTTTGGACGTTATCTGCCCGTATCAGGAACACGTGCTGCCGATGATCCCTGGCGGAAAGACTGTTCGCGACATTATCGTGGAGTGAGCCAAGTTGCCGAGCGGCACGCTTTTCCAGCGGCAAAAACACCCAGCGCGGGGTTGGCCTGTAAACCAGACTTAATCGCCGCAAAAAACACGAAAATGCACAAAAGGTTTCTGGCTAGCGCAAATCTGCACGGCAATCAGGATCGAAGATCGAAATGCACGATCTGACTCACAGATGACCGATCCGTCAATATGTGCCTCGCGAACTTTTTTTGCGTCTTTTCGTGTTTTTCGTGGCTTGCAAAACTGCGATTGAACGCGCACCGCTTCGCCACCGCCGAGTTTCAGAATCGCAGCAAATTGCTGGCATGGATCAGCAAACGTCTGCCAATTCGTGACTACTGTCAAGTCAGGCAGCGGTGACGACTGGGGCAGGGCGGTTTTGATTTTACCGAGGATAATGTGACGATGGCATGGGAAGCAGGGGTTTCAGTATTCAGTTCCTGGTTTTCAGTTTCAAGTCCGCCTTCAGCCAACTCTTAATCATAATCCTAATCTCCTATTATGATTTACGGTCTTTTCGTTCCGCAAACTGTTGCCGAAAAAACTTCTTTGGTGCATCCGGCAGATCACGTTGTTTGCCCAAGGCATTGAGCGGGTTGTAAATCAGAAATCGTGGAGTCATTCGCAGCGAGGTCTTGGCAAATTTTCCAAGAAGCTTGAATAACCATGTTCGCGACAACACTGCCGACATGATCTTCATTGACAGTTTCTTGGATGTACCGATGAGGTTTTTACGATCCAGAACTTCCCTCATCGCGAACAATTGATGATGCAGATCAATCTTGACGGGGCAAACGTCGGTACACGATCCACACAGACTACAGACGCACGGCAAGGATCTGTATTTTTCGGGCGTTTGAATCGGCGTCAGGATTGAACCGATTGGGTTCGGTACCGTTGATTCGTAACTATGCCCACCGCTGCGTCGATAAACCGGGCAGATATTCATGCAGGCACCACAGCGAATGCAATTCAGGCTGCGACGGAAATCAGGTGACTTCAAAATCTCAGCTCGCCCGTTATCGACCATCACTATATGCATCTCACAACCAGGTCGTGGGAAACGTCGGTTTTCGGTTTGAAATATGAAATATCAACTTTCGATTCCTTCCGCCATGATTTCCGCAAAATGCATGACTCGCATCGGAATCTTTCGACGCTTGATAATACCTTCCAGATGCATCAGACACGACATGTCACCAGCCGTGAGCACTTCTGTTCCGGCTTTAATGTGATCGTTAATTCTGTCGTCGCCCATCATGCAGGACACTGCTTCTTCCGCTACAGCAAAGGTTCCACCTAAGCCACAACATTCATCTTTGCGACTCAACTGCGAAAAACGAATACCGTCGAAGTGATTCAGCAGGTTCTGAGCAAAACTCACTCGCGGCGTCAGAACTTCAGACGATGGCCCCAGACGCAATTCTCGCAGACCATGACAACTCTGATGCAATCCGACCTGATGTGGAAACCTTCCCTTGAGATCACCAAACTTTCAATACATCGTACAGGAATTCGCTTAGTCCATCGTACGCTTGCGAACGGTTGCAGCACGCTCATCGTGATGATCACACAGATGATCATAATGGTTACGAACCATCGAAACGCAGTTGCCCGAAGGAGCCACGATGTAGTCGAAGCCATCGAAAACATCGACGAACTTTTCCGCCAGCGGCTTCGCTTCTTCCATGCAGCCGCTGTTCGCCATCGGTAGCCCGCAGCAAGTCTGATCCGTCGGGAATACAACTTCGACGCCGAAGTGTTCCAGCACCGAAACCGTGGCCATCCCGACGTGCGGATAGAACTGATCAACGTAACACGGAATGAACAGGGCGACTTTAATGAGATCACAATTGCCAGGCCACGGAGGATGAGTTTCACTTCGAACCTGCAGTCTAGCAGCGGTTTCGAGCCATTCCTGCTCAATGCGATCGCGTTCTTCCATGAGATATTGAAAGGCGAGCGGCTGGGCGTCAGCCCAGCCGCTCGCCTTTTTTATTAATCCTCTTGACAATCGCAATCATCACTGTAATATCAATCTATTACAGTAATTGGAGGCAAACATGATTTGTCAGATTGACACCAACAACGGAATCCCGATTTACGAACAAATTTGCAGGCAGGTCAAATTTGCCGTCGCGAACGGTTCGCTACTTGTGGGCGAACATGTCCCGTCGGTCCGCGACATGGCGACGCGAGCGGCCGTCAACGTCAACACGGTCGCCCGAGCCTACCGCGACCTTCAGGCCGAAGGCGTCCTCATTTCGATCCGCGGCACAGGACTGGCCATTGCAACCGACGCTTTAGAAAAATGCCGTCGCAGCCGATTGGACATGATTGGCGAACGCCTGCGTTACATCCTGCGTGAGGCGATGCAAAACGGCGTGACGTCAGACGAAATCCATTCCTTGGTTCACTGTGAATGGGACGCTTTGCAACAAGCCCCGCCCTGAACGATGACATTGTTCTAGTTTTTCGATTTGAAATGTGAGATTCGAAATTTGACATCCCAGAAAAAAGGTCCCAGGCATGAATCCCGTGATCAAACTCACAAACGTTTCTAAACGCTTCGGACGCATAAAGGCGTTGGATGATGTTTCCTTAAACATTCAACCGGGCACCGTGTGTGCGGTGCTGGGTTCAAACGGAGCTGGTAAAAGCACGGCGATTCGGCTGCTGCTGGGCTTCGAATCGGCTGACAAAGGTGGCATCGAAGTGTTGGGAATGAATCCTCATACGCATGCGTTGGAGATTCGATCACGTGTCGGCTACGTCTCAGATGCTCCGCCTTTGTACGAATGGATGACGGTTCAGGAAATTGGCTGGTTCGCCGCCGGATTCTATCCAACGGGCTATCAGTCAGAATACGACAAGCTCACGAGACGATTTGATCTCGATCCGTCGCAGAAGATCAAAGGTCTGTCAAAGGGCACACGAGCCAAGGTCGCACTGTCACTGGCGATGGCTCATCGACCTACGTTACTGATCATGGATGAACCAACATCAGGCCTGGATCCACTCGTACGCCGCGAGTTTCTGGAGAGCATGATCGACGTGTCCGCCGAAGGCCGATCGGTATTGCTCTCCAGTCATCAGGTGGGAGAAGTTGAAAGAGTCGCCGACGATGTCATTGTGCTGATGAATGGCAAGGTGGTCGCTCACGAGCGACTGGAAGAACTGAAGCAGTCGGTG
>JAYVNW010000394.1:0-1740 GCA_043758225.1 Candidatus Kuenenia sp.
TTCCAGAGTCTCGTCCTTCAGAATTGCCCCTTGTTCTTCGTCGATCGAATACTTATCGACAATGACCTGGGAAATGTCATTCTGGTTGAGCTTTAACAAATCCGGTTCAATCCAGTCACTGAACTTCGCAGACAGGTCTGCGTTGACTTCCGCGATGTAGATATTGTTCTTTTCAGGCTGCCGCACATAGTAATTCTGACTGCTGCCTTCCACTGCCTTGCCAATGATCAGATCGACAAGCGGATTCCCGCCTGCATCGCGCAGCGTGACGTGAGTTCCACGAGACTTATCCTTGTCGCCCTCTTTGGTGTCCGGATCGACGGCTACGTCATCTTCTGGATTCGCTACACCGTAGCGTCCCCATTCATCCTTGCTGCGAGTCTTCAACGCTATCTTTTTAGCACCAATAAACGAAGCCGCTGTGCGTGCGAGTCGCTCTGCTGCTTCGGCCGGATAGTCGTGGTGCGATGGAATAACCCACAGGCCCTGATCATTCTGTCGGACTGAAAACGCCAAAGCTTCTTTGGCATTCGGATCGTATTTTGTCACACTCAGTGAAGTCGCTTTCAACGGATCAATAAAGTCAGGAAAGAATTCCTGGCCAACGTCGGCAAAATCAGCATTTACAATCGGCCGGTTGATGTATTTCACACCAAACGCAGACAGAAACGCAAACGCCGCAACGGCAACAAAGATGAACGTTCGATTCGTGGTATTCATAGCAATCACCTGACTCAACAGGACGTCGACACAATTGAATTTGAACAAATCAAAAAGAGACTAGCTCTTCCTTCGATTTGGATTAATAGACTGCTGCTCTGCCAGATTTCTGAGCCCCAGAAACAGCATTCCAAAACAGATCGGCAATATCGCAGGGATGATGCAGGCGACAATTCGAACAGTATTTTCAATGCGTCGAATTTCGCGTTTCATTTCCAGACCGGACTTACGAACCTTTGAGTTTAACTGGCGTTCCAGAGTTTCGCTTTCCAGTTTCAAACGTCGATTGACTTGCTGTTCCTTCTGTTGCAGTTGAGTTTCTTTGCTGCGAGGGTCCAGGGTTTCATCTTCGCTGATCTTTTTGATTTCAGCTCGCAGGTCTTCTTCCGCTTTCTTGAGGCGTGCGTCGAGTTCTTCCTGAGCCGTTTTCTCTTCTTTGTTCAGGGACGTTCGCAACGCACTCGTCCGATCTTCGACGAACTTCAATGTTCGCAGGCTTTCACGGCGAGATCGCAATGGGATGAATGTTTCGTCTCCAGCCAGAGCATCGACAGCGTTCAATACGAATGTCACGTTGTCGAATTTTACTTCCAGATTGCCTCGATTTCGTTCCAGGAAGAACCAGTCAGTAATCATGTCGATGTCAGAACAAAAGACAACGTTGAGAGGATTCTCTGCCGTCTTGTTTCGAATCTGAGCCGCCAGCACATGCGTCTTGCCATCGTCAACACGACGCGGATTGGGGTTAATTTCAACACCGCCGGGCGAAAACGGATTGAATCCACCCTGCGTCGTGAATTTCTCCCAAGCCAACAGACCCGATTCACCGCTGGTTTTCAGCAACGGAATGAATTCCTGTTCCGCGCGGCCGGCTCGATCCACAATTGTACCCGGATACAGCATCACCAGGTCCTGAAGGTCCTTGCTGACGCTGCTGTCAGGAGAAAACGGTCCTTCTGCACCCTGCTTGTAGCCTGATCGTGAAACAAATGCATATTCAGGAGGAAGGGTTGAGAACTC
>JAYVNW010000395.1:0-1632 GCA_043758225.1 Candidatus Kuenenia sp.
GACGACGTAAACGAACTCGACATTCGCGGCACGAACCCGGCAGAGCCAAAACCACCATCCCCAGACCCGCCGCCAAAAACTCCCCTACCACCTCCGAAACCACAGTCACCGCCCTGTTGGCCAAACGCACTGTCTAAAAGGTCGAACCACCGGCGCTGTTGCAGCATTTCGATCCTGCGGCGCTGGAGGCCGACGACGTGGATGATTCCTTTGAAAGGCAGTTTACCAGCAGAGGTCAGTACAGCATCGCCAAGAGGAATTGCACCGTATTTAGCGATTTCACGGAAGGGAGATTTGCCACCATGTTTCTTGATGGCAGCAGAAACGCTTTGAGGCAGAAGCAACCACCACGGGATAATATTGCGATTCCACGCATTGACGATTTGACGATGACACCCACGTCCTGATCAAACAGATCGCCTTCGACGATGGTGACGTTCATTGGAATTTCCTCGTGCGTTCTTGCCGCTGTTTTCAGCAACCAACTCAACCGATCACTTTCGATGTTTGCAATATCCCTTCGATTCTTCGACAGTAGCTTTGTTCTCCAGATCGACATCGTTTGAACTGCTCTTGTTGCCCCATCCGAAGATCTTTTCGAACAGCGGCAGTAGTCGATTGCTTTGAAGTCCCTGCTGGAAATAGACCTCGTGCTCCTTCTCCTTCATTCCCATTTCGTACAACACTCCGTCGTGTTCAGTGATTCCGATCTCATTGAAGTATCGCATCATGATGAAATACTCGCAGACGTTTCCACTTTCGAGTCGCCCTGCGAAGTAGTAAGGCATGAACCACCCTATCACATAGCAGCTACACGAGATGATCCTGCCGATGACGTGGTATTTGATTTCGTAATACCGTGACGGCAGAATGTCGTATTGCCGCATGATGGCGAGAACCGTTTCTCGGTGTTGCCACTCATCCATTTCGATTTGCTTGATCGCCACTTTCTCGTCCGGGTTCCTGACCGAACCGGCGTGGCCGATGTATGCAAACGCCGCTGCTTTTTCGGCTGAGTACGCCAACTGGAGCAGCGTCACAAGCTGTGAATGTTGAATCTTCAATGAGCAAGCTCCATTACTTCAAGATCTCAATCGAAACTGTTCGGTGTTCGTTCAGAACACTTCCAATATGCGGTTCGCCCTCCAGCGCCGCGCGCACGTCCTCAAGCACCGCACGCACACCCTTTCGTCCTGGACCGCCCTTACAAATCAAAGTTAACACTTTTGTGAATCGACTTCATAATGTCTTTAGCTGCGGTTGTCCCAATGGCACGTTCATTACGCCATAACTTTGCGATTCGACGCAACTGGTATCGCTGCATGAAAACCGTCATCCCATGAGCCTCCAGTTTGGCAGTCCCGGCTGCATCAATTTCGTCGCCTTGCCTGCGTCGAACTTCTCAGGTTCAAACTGTCTTCGCCATTGCAACATTTCCTCATGTCGATCATTGCTCTCATCGACAAGTGCAATGAAAGCTGGAAGTATCCGGCCAGGGTCTCCGGACAACAGATTTTCAAGGGCTGTTGGGAGGTGTTGGTCAGCACAACCCGAAACGGCTTGTCGTATTCGATTGTCGGGCCTTCGTTCAGTCGATCCCCGTCCTGTCGCACAGTGAAACCGTTTGATTCA
>JAYVNW010000396.1:0-2268 GCA_043758225.1 Candidatus Kuenenia sp.
CAGGTCGAGTTTTCCAGGCGGGAACTCAGCGACGCAACTTGCCGCACTTCGCGTTTGCCTGTGAACTGGCTCGTACGGGGCGACTTGGCAAGCTCAAGAAAGTGTATGCTCATCCGGCTGGCATGCAGGCCATGATGAGCGGCTGGCTACCGGCTGAAACCGAGCCCGACAAAAACATGGTCGATTGGGATATGTATCTCGGCCCGGCGGCATGGCGTCCGTTCAATGCAAAATTGCTGGATGGATTCAACTTCGAAAAAGGCGGTGGACTTGTGGGTGGCGGAGTGCTTGAATGGGGTTCACACTGCGTGGATCTTTGTCAATGGGCGGTTGATGATTGCGCTCCGCCGGTCGAATACGATCCGCCAAAAGATGGCGAACTTGTCGCACGATACGAGAACGGCACAGAACTGATCTTCCGCGAGAAAGGCTGGATTCCGCTTGGTTCCTGCCCCGTGAGATTCGAAGGCGAAACCGGTTGGGTCGAAGCTGGCGACAGCGGCAAGCTTGTACTGAGTTCACCGGAATTGCTGGCTGGGCGAACGGTGGATGAAATCGGTGGATATCCTGCGACGTATCATGTTCGTGATTTTCTGGATTGCGTGAAAACTCGCAGCAAACCAAAAGGCAACGCCGACGCTGCCTGCAACGCGCACATCGCGTGCCACGCCGCCAACATCGCGCTGCACCTTGGCCGACAGGTTAAATACGACAACGCGACGCATCAGTTCGTGAATGATGAGCAGGCCAATCGTCTGCGGTCCGAAGCGTTGCGAGAACCATGGCGTGTGTGAGTTGAAAGGCGACACAAGAACTTCCGAATTTCTCCACCATCAATTGGATTCAATAACCATGAAAACACTCTGTTACACGACATTCATCCTGACCCTGATGCTGCCACCGCTGCACGCGTTCGATGGTCCCGCCGCGTCGCCCGAAAAAGAACAGGAACTGCTCGCTGTTCTGAGATCGGACGCGGCATCTGCTGATAAAGCCATCGCCTGTAAAAATCTCGCGATCTACGGTTCAAGCGAGTCTGTCGCGGATCTATCAAAACTGCTGGCTGATCCACAGTTGTCTTCATGGGCTCGGACTGCATTGGAAGCAATTCCCGGCGAAGCCACTGACAACGCGCTCCGGACGGCAACTGAATCACTCGAAGGAAAATTGCTGGTAGGAACAATTAATTCCATTGGAGTCCGACGCGATGCCAAAGCCGTCGAAACGCTGACACCGAGATTGCAACATGCGGATGCGGAAGTTGCATCCGCTGCTGCGGTTGCGTTGGGTCGCATCGGAAACGCCGCTGCCGCTGATTCGCTTCGTAAATCACTCGCCGCCGCACCTGCCAATGTCCGCACGGCCATTGCCGAAGGTTGCGTGCTTTGTGCAGAAGCCTTCGCCGCAGAGGGCAAAGCATCCGACGCGATAGCACTGTACGATGACGTCCGCAAAGCAGACGTCCCAATGCAGCGCATCGTTGAAGCCACACGCGGAGCAATTCTGGCTCGCGGACAAGACGGAATTCCGTTGTTGGTCGAACAGTTTCAGTCCAAAGAACGCACCATGTTTCGACTCGCACTGAACACAGCGCGTGAATTCCCTGGTAGTGAAGTGGACAAGACTCTCGTCGCTGAATTGAATCGCGCGACGCCCGAACGAGCCGCGTTAATCGTCCAGACAATGGCTGATCGTCCAGAAACTGTCGTCCTTGCAGCCGTGTTGAAAGCGGCAGAAGTCGGCCCGAAAGAGGTTCGCCTGTCCGCCATTGACGCACTGGCTCGCGTGGGAGATTTGTCATGCCTCGATTCGCTTCTCAAAATCGCCCTCGACGCTGACACTGATCTGTTACAGTCTGCCAGGCTGACGCTGGCGGAAATTCCGGGAGAGAAAATCGACGTGCAGATTCTGGCTCTGCTGCAGAATGCGAAAGGAAAGAGTTACCCTATGTTGCTTCAGCTTGTGGGCCAACGACGTATCGATGCTGTTCCGGATCTCCTGAAAGCCATCGACAATTCTGACAAAGATGTCCGCAGCGCCGCGATAATTGCATTGGGAGAAACCGTGCGTCTGAAAAGTCTGTCAGTGCTGATTGGTCAAATGGTCTCGCCGAAACATGCTGAAGACGGACCGATCGCAAAAACGGCGTTGAAAGCCGCCAGCATACGCATGCCAGATCGTGAAGCGTGTGCTACCGAACTTGCTTCTGCCTACGACAAAACAAAGTCTGTTCCACACAAAATATCGCTGCTGGAAATCCTCGGCGCG
>JAYVNW010000397.1:0-5912 GCA_043758225.1 Candidatus Kuenenia sp.
ATCAACCCGCAACGGACACTGCTGATGCAGTTGCTGCCGATGCGCCTAAGTCTGACGTTGCCGACAAATCCAATACCGCGAAATCCAAGGACATACTTACGCTCGAAAGTGTCAAACTTCAGGACTCTGCTGTCTCCGTCACCTTCAATGGCAAAGACTGGGGAATTGATGGCGTTGTTCGAATTTCACTTACGCTGACCGAGTTGCTCCCGGTGAAAGAGAACGCAGACAATACTCCGCCCGCACCCGACAACCAGGTGTTGGCCATCGGCAGCGCGACCTGGCCCGACGGAAATTCACCGAACACGAATATGATTCGCATTGCAGCGCCGGCTGAGCCAGTCAACAGTGATGAAGGAAAAACAGAAGCCACAGAGAACAAGAAAGAAGACGACGGGACGGCTGACGACGAGAAACTGGAGCAAGCATCGTACGAAATCAATTATCCGTTGGGAGCTTTTGGTCGTACTGAACCACCACCAGTATCAGCAGCGGTTGCATTCGTACATGCAAAAATCTGGACCTGCGGCCCGGATGGGATCATCGAAGACGGCACTTTGCTAATCGACAATGGCGTGATTGTAGCCGTTGGAAAGGACATCAAAATCCCGGACGGCACAGCCGTAGTTGATGTCACCGGAATGCATATTTCCCCAGGCATCATTGACTGCCATTCGCATATGGCGACAGACGGAGGAATCAACGAATTTACTCAGGCAATTACGTGCGAAGTTCGTGTCGGAGACTTTGTTGATGCAAATGATATTACAATTTATCGCCAGCTGGCAGGCGGCGTGACAACTGCAAACATCCTGCATGGTTCAGCGAATCCCATTGGAGGCCAAAATCAGGTGATCAAACTTCGCTGGGGCATGACCGGCGAAGACATGAAGTTTGCCGAAGCGCCACAGGGTGTGAAATTTGCGCTTGGTGAAAATGTCAAGCAAAGCAATGTCGTTAATCCTTCAAATCGATATCCGCAGACACGCATGGGCGTCGAGCAGCTTTTCCGTGACTCATTTGAAGCGGCTCGCGACTACGCGAGGAAAATGGACGCCTGGCAGACCGACCGTCGTGGCTTGCCGCCGCGTCGCGACCTTGAATTGGATGCCTTACGCGAGATTGTTGAAGGTCATCGCTGGATTCATTGTCACAGTTATCGACAGGACGAAATTCTGGCGCTGCTGCGAATTCTGGAAGAATACGATGTGACGATCGGCACTTTTCAGCACATTCTGGAAGGATATAAAGTCGCCAACGAAATGGCGGAACACGGCGCGATGGCTTCGGCGTTTTCCGACTGGTGGGCTTACAAGTTTGAAGTTATTGACGCCATTCCGCATGCAGGAGCTCTGATGCATAATCAGGGAGTTGTCGTGTCATTCAACTCAGATGACAACGAACTTGCGCGGCATCTGAATCAGGAAGCTGCGAAGGCAATCAAATATGGCGGCGTCCCGCGCGAAGAAGCATTGAAGTTTGTGACACTGAATCCTGCTCGACAATTACGGATCGAGCATCTGGTGGGTTCACTCGAACCAGGCAAGCAGGCGGATTTCGTTGTGTGGAATGGTGATCCGCTTTCCAATTTTACACGTTGCGAACAAACGTGGATTGATGGGCGCCGTTATTTTTCACGTGACGATGACGCTCAAATGCAGGAGCAGGCACAAAAAAAACGCAACACACTGATTCAGAAAATCCTGTCATCTGGTGAAGGCCAGGCAAAGCCCGGAGAAAACGATCCCGATCCTGCGGCATTCTGGCCACGCTACGATGAATTCTGCAAACATTTTAAGTTTCGGAACGGGCTGAAATAAGATAGTCAGAGATCAACCATAGTCGCCTTTCACTCCGCGAAAGTAGCGTCAGTTTGAGGAGAGTTTATGAAGCTGACGAAACCAACAGATACACTACCACTTCCCGCCAATGTCCACAGTGTTCTCGCTACTTTCGCGGAGCGAAAGGCGACGATAGATCAGAATAAACAACAGATGAACAAAATCTCAACAACTCTGGTGTTACTTATAGTCTTCGGCGTTGGATCCGCATCGGCGTCTGACCAAATCCCGGGTGCACCGCAGAAGAAACCTATCGCCCTGATCAACGGCACGCTGCACCCGGTCAGCGGGCCTTCCATTGAAGACGGCACGTTGATATTCGACAACGGTAAAATCGTAGAAATGGGACGTCGCATGAAACCGCCGAAAGGTTCCGATGTGATTGACCTGAAAGGAAAACACGTCTATCCAGGTCTGATCGAAGCCTGTTCTATTCTTGGACTGACAGAAATTTCATCCGTACGTGCGACGATTGATATCGCCGAATCCGGCTTGCTCAATCCCAATATCAGCGCACACGTCAGCGTGAATCCCGACAGTGAACTGATTCCTGTGACACGAGCGAACGGTGTGCTACTTGCCGTCATCGCTCCGTCTGGAGGTCTTGTCAGCGGAAAAGCCAGCGTGATGCAGCTTGACGGCTGGACCTATGAAGATATGACACTGAAATCTGATTGCGCGATGGTCATTCAATGGCCTCGCTCTGCCCCTGCCATTGAGCACGGTCCGGTTCCGCCGGTCCATGAATCACAGCAGGAAAGAGATCGCATTCGCTCCAAAGCTCTGAAGGACCTTCGAGAACTATTTGAACACTCAAGAATCTACATCAAAGCCCGTGAAACCAATCCTGCTGAGCAGGCTTTCGACAGCCGTTTGAACGCCATGATTCCGGTGATCGAAGGCAGAATTCCGCTGTTGATTGCAGCAGATCGCGCCAGCCAGATTCAGGGGGCAGTCGCGTTTGGCGTAGAACAGGGCGTGAAAGTTATTTTACTTGGCGGCCATGATGCGGAGATGTGTGCTGAATTGCTGCGTCGTTATGATGTGCCTGTTATCATTGATGCCATCTACAAAGTCCCGCGAAGAACGCACGAAGATTATGATTCTGCATACTCGCTGCCCGAACGTCTAAGGCAAGCCGGGATCAAGTTTTGCATTTCGACGACTGGCAGATTAGAAACATGGAACACACGTAACTTGCCCTATCATGCCGCAACCGCCGCTGCCTATGGTCTGCCGCAGGACGAAGCGCTTCGATCTATAACTCAATATCCGGCTGAGATTCTGGGGATCGCAGATCGCGTCGGAACACTGGAAGTAGGTAAGGACGCGACAATTTTTGTCAGTGACGGCGATCCATTGGAAACAGAGACACAAGTCACTGCAGCCTGGATTCAAGGCCGCAAAGTCGATCTCACCAGCCGGCACACGCAACTTTACGACAAGTATCAAATCAAGTATCGCCAGTTGAAAGATCAGCGATAAGTGATGCTGGCGTGTCGTGTTTGCTTGATGATCGCCACGTCAGAAAACAGTGCTTTAAGTTCATCTGACAGCACGGTATGATGACGGCATTGATTTTCGCCTGTCCATGGAACATCGTCATGTCGATCGTCGAGATTCCTGAAAGGAACGCTTCATGAAAACGCGAGCCGTCTATCTGACATTGATTGCTGTCGTGCTGACGTTAACTGCGAACGCTGTGCAACCGGAATCTGTTTCCAAAGAATTCCGCTCGCTGGTACCGCGCCAGACAATGCCGCTGCTGCACACCCCGGAGATTCATCAGGAACTGAAATTCAGTAAAACACAGGTTGCCGAACTTGAATCGCTGTTTTTTGAGATCGACAGTTCGTGGTTTCAATCCCGAAATCTGGCCGATGAAAAGCAACAGCCTATTCTGGATTCGATCGATCAACGCGTCCACAAGTGGCTTGCAGAACATACGACGAAAGAGCAACGGGAACGGCTGTCACAAATTGAATTGCAGGCTCAAAACGTTCGAATGCTGCTGCGTAAAGACCTCGCAGATCAGTTAAAACTGGAATCATCACAACAGAGTCGCTTTGCAGAACTTGCCCGCGCCACAGTGACAGCACAAGCCGCTTTGCAAACAGCGCTCAATCAGGGCGAATCCAATGACGACTTGCAGTCCAAAGCCACTGCGGCAGCCAAAGCCGAACAGGATGCAGTTAAGAAGGTGCTGAAGCCAGAACAACAGAAGCGCCTGGCTCAATTCATTGGCGAACCTTTTGAACTATCGAAACTGAATCGCATCTATCCGATGGCACCGGAGTTTTTACCAGCCACGAACTGGGTGAATTCGAAGCCGCTAACGCTGAAAGAACTGCGAGGCAAAGTTGTGCTGGTTCACTTCTATGCATTTCAATGCCACAACTGCCACGCGAATTTCGAAATCTACCGACGCTGGCATGATGAGCTCCGCAGCAAAGGCGTTGAGATCGTTGGCATTCAAACGCCCGAGACTGCTCAGGAACGCGACCCCGCTGCCGTGAAATCTGCGGCTGGTGAACGCAAACTTGAGTTTCCGATTCTAGTGGATTTGGAATCGAAAAACTGGGCCGCGTGGGGCAACACAATGTGGCCGACCGTCTACGTGATCGACAAGAACGGATACATTCGACACTGGTGGCAAGGCGAGTTGAACTGGAAAGGTGCCACCGCCGACAAGACGATCGAAAATGTTGTCGAACAACTTCTGGCCGAACGTGTAGGGAGCTAAATCTCTTCGCGACGCGTTTTTGGTTGCACGTGAATACGAACAGCAACGCCGTCGGCTGAAAGCACGACGGCGTTGGTGAGATCTGATATTCGTTCTTCGTTTATCATGCAGGGAGCCCGGTAAACTCAGCCTGCATTTCGAAGTCGTCCAACAATGCGTTCAAAGTCATCGTTGTTGCCGAAGTGAATTACGATCTGGCCTGCATTGTTTTTCTTTTGTTTGATGTCAATCTTTGCGCCTAGATGGCCTCGCAGAAAATCCTGTAAACCAAGAACATGATTTGATGGTCCAGCCTGCTGATCGCCCTGCGGCTGATCAGTTGACTCTGTACCATTTGGAAGTGGCAATGTCCCGGCTCGCAGCATCTCGCGGACAATGTCTTCAACACGGCGAACAGACAACTGTTCTTCTTCGATCTGCCGTGCCAGTTCGTTCTGCTGAACTTCGGAGAGTGGCAACATCGCTTTCGCGTGGCCGCCCGAAATCTTGTTGGCTCGAACAAGCAGCTGAACTGATTCCGGAAGTTCCAGCAGACGCAGCATATTACTGACCGTCGCGCGATTCATGCTCAACTGCCGGCCAAGCTCTTCGATCGTTCCGCCGAAACGGTCCAGATAGTTTTTGAAGGCAGCGGCCTTTTCGAGCACATTCAGATCTTCGCGCTTGATGTTTTCTTCAAGCGCAGCTTCACTTGCCTGACGGTCTTCAAACTGAATAACGCGGCAGGGAACCGTTTCCAGTCCAATCTGTTGAGCCGCCCGCCAACGGCGTTCACCCGCGATCAGTTGATAGCCAGATTCGCCATCGGTCCGAGCCCGTACAAGCAAGGGCTGAAGCAATCCATGCTTGCGAATGCTTTCGCTGAGTTCATCGATTGAGGCTTGTTCAAATTCTCGACGCGGCTGAAATGGATTGCGTTCGATGAGTTCCATAGCGATCTCATCGGAAGCCGGAGCCGGCGGCGCTGACAACGCATGCATCGGAAGTGTCGAGGGCGTTTGGCCGTATTGCCCGTATTGCTCATCTGAACCACCGCCGCCGAGAAGTGCATTTAGGCCTCGGCCAAGCCGTCGCTTGAACTGTCCCGGACTTGCCTGATCGTGATCTACTGCATGTGCTTCCATGTGACAGCCCCAATCGAAAACCTTTGAACCATTTGTCAGGACGGATCGTTTGCCGTGTTCTGATTTTTATCTACACGCACTGAATCCGTTCAATCATCGCCTGTTCCGATAATCGGCACGGCTGCCATAGTCGGTACAGTCAGGAATTCAGAATTCCGGCGTACGGTACTGTTCTGCAATTTCTGCCGGTATTGGGGTCACAAG
>JAYVNW010000398.1:0-1774 GCA_043758225.1 Candidatus Kuenenia sp.
GCGTCTCCGGAATTTCATCCACCGATCGTCCTCCAGCCTGAGAACACAGGCTGAGGCGCATTCTGACAGGTTGCAGGCAGATTTTCTGCCCAAAAGGAGAGAACCCTTATCGAGAAGTGTTTACGTGGTTTGAATTCCGCCAGATGGAGCCGTGGGGTGGACAAGCTCTTCCTGATCACGCGATATGCGGAAGTTCAGCCGAGAGTCGTAATCCATGTCACAACGATGCAGGTGATTTAACAAACTCCGAACCCGCCATCGAAGAATTCAAAACGATGCCTTCCGAAGCGGATTCATCACGGCTGTCTTGTTCCGGAGGCATGGTCGGAGCTTCGTTGTCGATCACTTTATCGCGATCCGCGACAGGTAATTCTTGCTCTGTATGCGACGAAATCGCAAACATCAGAATTGACGAAAGTTCATCTGCATTGAGAAGTTCCAGTGACGGTTCATTCATCGTCACCGTGAAGTCCACATAGAGGCTCCAACTGCTGAGTGCTCCAGTGGTTGATACTGCACGCACCCAGACTCGATAATCATATGGAACCATGTTCGCGGACGGCGTGTAGTTGGTTGTCGTGAGATTCGTCAGGTTAATCACCACCCCACTTCCGTCGCGTTTCGAGACCCACAATTGATAGGTCGCCGCGCCTTGCACCGGACTCCACGAGAACGTTGGAGTTGTAGATGATATGGAACCCAACGGGCCAAGTACAATTGGCTGACCGCCGACATTGAAATCCTGCGGTACGCTCCAGCCACCGGTGATATTCTGATTGTTGGAACCACGTACCCACCAGCGATAGTTGCCGACCGGAAGTACTGTCGACTGCGACAGGCTTGTTGCGCTTACACCTGACTGATCGAGAACAATCGCGTTCGTGGATCGGTTCTGCACATAAACCTGATACTTCGTCGCACCCGGCAGCGCTTGCCATTGATACGTGGGCTGGCTGTTGAAGCCGGGTGTTGAAGGAGACGTGAGGACCACTCGCGGAGCAACTGTGAATTGCTGCGAAGACGACCACGTGGCGAAAACATTGGCCGCATCAATGCCTCGCACCCAGGCAACGTATTTACCCAGCGGAAGACTGGCTGGTTGATAGGAGTTTGTCGTCAAATCTGACGGACGGATAACCTGTAACTGTCCCGTCGTCAGATTATTCACCCACAGATCATATTTTGCTGCACCCGGCAATGCCGCCCATGTCAGCGAAATACCGTCGGTAAAAGCGTTGGGAAAACTGTCGAGTACGACTGCCGTATTGATCTGGAAATCTTTTGGAGCTGACCAGCTACTCAGAACACCTGCCGCAGTTTTCGCTCGCACCCACACGCGATATTTACCAATCCCCAGAGCATTTGAAGACGTGAAGCTTGTCGCACTGACATTAGCCTGAATGACAGGACTTTGTCCTGTCGAGAGGTTGCTGATCCAAACATCATAGCTGGCAGCGCCGGGAACGGTCGACCATGTAATTGCAGGCGACTGAAGCGGTGTCACTCCAATTGGAGCCTGCAAAACCGGCGCACCGAAAACGGTGTTGAGTGTCAGACGGTTTCCATTCCCGGTCAGAACCTGAACCCCCGGGATCGTGACAAGACCAAGCGAATCTGCTGTCACTGTTCCGGACTGCAAAACCTGATTTGTCGTGGCGTCTGTATTCTGCCACGTAACTGACCGCCCCGGCCCAGCCTTAAACGCCAGAGTTCTTTGTGGAGTCACGTCCGCCGTCTGAACGCCCGCTCGCGAACGCAGAGTGACAGCAAATTG
>JAYVNW010000399.1:0-2423 GCA_043758225.1 Candidatus Kuenenia sp.
CGATTTGCCGACTCCACCTTTCGAATTCACCAATGAAATAATCATGCAGGCAATAAAGCATGATTGCCGGTCAGCTGGCAAGCACTTTTTTTGTGGTCACTTCGGTAAGTCCTCGTTGCCGACGAGGACTTCGCGGCTCGCCGCGACAAGCGACCAGATCACATTGAATAGTGAGCGACCGGTCGCCGTGGAGCAGATGTCTCATCACCAGGTTCGCCTGTCGGCGAAAATCCCTTCCGGCAGAAAGGATCTACAAGCCAGCATGCTGGCCAGCACGATTGCAGATTCTTCTTGCGCGAAACGGCAGAAACTGAGATGCTCAGACCCAGGGGAAATCAGGATTTCGTATTCGGTGAACGGCACCGCGAAACAAGAACGTGGGACACTCGTGGATTACCGGACAATGAGACACTTTCGGCAATCGGAATCACCATGAAATGAAACACGGTTTACCGGACATCGAAACACGTTCTGAGGCCCGATTACCGGACATTGAAACACTTTTTCCGGTGACAAGTGCCTGTAACGACTGGCGATTTTGTACCCCCTAATTTGTTATTTAAATAGATAAACAACAACAGGAACACGTTGTTGTTGAATGTGAAAAGTGTGTGAAAGAAAATTCATCAGAGACCAGCAGCCAGAAATCTCAACGCAGTCCCATGGACTACGCTGTCGACGAGCTCAATCTCGCTGAGTTTCCATTGGCAGCAATTTCCGACCGATTCCTTGATGGAACCAAGACGGTCGTGCTGGAAGACACCGTCTTTGATCACGAGCAAAATAGACATCTTCCTCGAAGACTTACCTTATCGGGATCAGATCGCTACGGCCTGCCGACATCCAAAGATGACGACGTCCTGTTGGCCTGTATTCAGCTCAGCCGTCTCTGCGACTTCAGCTCGCGGGAAGTCTCATTCAGTCGGTATGAGATTCTGCGACTGCTGGGCTGGGCCGATGAGACACGCAACTATGACCGAGTTGCCACGTCACTGCGCCGCTGGAAAGGCCTGTCGATCTTTTCCGATCGAGCGTTCTACGATCACGAACAAAAGAGCTGGGTCAATCGAGACTTCGGAGTCTTCGACAATCTGGTGATCTATCGCCGCGAAGTCATTCAGGGCAAAGCAGCTCCTGGCTGTTCACGTTTCGTCTGGAACGAAGTACTGTTCCGCAGTTTTCAGTCCGGATATTTAAAGCAACTCGACTGGAACCTTTATTGCAAACTGACAAGCCCCGTAGCAAAGCGACTCTACCGGTTCTTGGATAAACGGTTCTACCACAGCAGTCGTGTGGTAATTGATCTGATGGAACTCGGGCTACGGAAAGTCCGGCTGTCCGGCAACTACAACTCAGCGCAATTAAAGCGAACGCTGCAGAAGGGCATCGAAGAACTGGAACGCCTCTGGGATCTGAAGTACCGCTCGCCGGAAGAACGCTTTCACAAAGACGGGCTCGGAAAATGGATCGCGATCTTCGAGCGGAAAACCAAACGCGACCGAACAACTGTGGAATCCGCCATCAAGCGTGTTGCAACCACAGCACAGTCAACGGCTGTGCTGAATACTCAGTCAAATCCTCAGGAACTTGAATGCCAACTGATCAAGCGGGGCATCGGGCCTGCATCCGCCGAAGAGTTGTCACTGTCGCAACCAGCAACCCGCATCCGTGAGATGCTGGAACTCTACGACTGGTACAACAACCGAGGCCAACCTCGCGGTCCGGGATTCCTGGTACAAGCCCTCAGAAAAACCGACACGATCGCATTTCCGCCAGGCTTTGAAAGCTCCGTCCAGCGACAGCAACGTCAGCAGGCCAGGGAAGCCCAAAAACAGGCACAGCAGCGCGCAAGCACCAAACGCGAGCGTCACGCAATCCAAAAGCAGAATTCCCGACAGCGGGCGTTCATGGCCTTCTGGGAAGCAATGTCACCATCGGATCAAGACGCCTTCGAAACGGAATCGCTCGAAACTGCTGACATCATGAAGAAACGTCTCTATCTTCAAGCCAGCGGCAAAGGCGGCAAAGCGTTCGAGGTCTACCGCCAGATCATCCTGACGGATCAGTTTGAGCGAACTCACGGATTGGCTATACACGCCGAACCTGAGACGAACAGAACTCAGAAACCCTGATGGACAACAATGCGAAATTGGCGTCACGAAATAAAACGTTGACGATTGCTCCAATGCGTTGTACACTTTCAAAACGTACAACAAGGAGATTGCCATGCCCAGAGAAGCCGTGAGTGAAAACAGTCGAGTCGCCCTGCGAATTCGCTCAGAAGACAAAGCGGTCATTATGCGCGCCGTCGCCCTGGCACAGACTGACATGACAGATTTCATTCTTCGTACGGCATTGCGCGAAGCACATTCCGTCATTGAGGAACATGAAAACGTCAAACTGACGCAACGCGATAGTCGACG
>JAYVNW010000400.1:0-4468 GCA_043758225.1 Candidatus Kuenenia sp.
GGACTACTACGCATTTTCGGCGTTCTTCTCCCGCGTGGGTAATAAGAACAGCGAAGAGTTTGGCCTATTCGGACGTGAGACTGTGGTGATGGTGAAATCCGCTGGCGAAGTGCGTCATCCTGGCACGGGCAAAGTGTTAAAGCCGAAGCCGCTCGATGGCGACGAAATCGATCATGATCTTGATCGTCGCATTCCGCTGGCTGCGTGGTTGACGTCGAAGGACAACCGCGACTTCGCGAGGTCTGTTGTCAATCGTTATATGTCTTATCTGCTCGGCCGAGGTCTCGTAGAGCCGGTGGACGACATGCGTGCGACAAATCCGCCGACGAATCCCGCTCTGATGGAAGGTTTGACGGATCATTTCATCAGCAGCAACTTTGATCTGAAGCAGCTTGTCCGAGTGATCATGTCGTCACGGCTTTATCAGTTGCAGTCTCAGCCGACGATGGAGAATGTTTCGGACAACAAGTTCTATACTCACTTCGAAGTGAAACGAATTTCCGCCGAGCCGCTGCTGGATGCGATCGATTCGGTGACCGCATCGCCGACAAAGTTCAAAGGTCTGCCTCCGGGGACGCGAGCGATCGAGCTGCCGGATGGTGAGTATCCGGATCATTTCCTCAACACGTTCGGAAAACCGCGTCGAGTCAGCGTGTGCGAATGTGAGCGTATGCCGGATGAGAATCTTGGCCAGGCTTTGCATACGCTCAACGGTGATATTATTGCGACGAAACTGAGCAGCAAGTCAGGGCGAGTGGCGTCGCTGATCGCTTCCCCAAAAACCGATGAAGAGATTGTTCGGGAGTTGTATCTGGTGACGCTCTGCCGCGATCCGAGCGAAGTGGAAACGAAGGCGGCTTTGGAGTTTCTGCCTGAAGCGGCGAGTCGTCAGGAGTTTTTCGAAGATCTTCTGTGGACGTTGATCAACAGCAAGCAGTTTTTGTTCGTGAGGTAACGGCAATGTTGAAATGGCGAGCGGCAGGGCGTCAGCCCTCCGAGCTGAATTCAGAGGAATTGCTGCAACAGAAACGCACTCGGAGGGCTCACACCCTGCCGCTCGCTATCTGCTGTGTGTTCCTTACTTCGCTACTCAACATGGCATCCGCGCACGCTCAGCGTTCCTACCCAATGCTGATGAATCTGTCTCCGACAGCCGTGCAGGTCGGCCAAAGCTCGGAGCACACTGTCGAGTCTCGTTACAGCATGTTCGGATCCAACCAGGTTCTCGTCTCCGGCGATGGTGTCACGGGCGAAGTTGTGACTCCGATGAAACTTGACAAGGATGGCAAAGAGTCGGTTCTGACTCAGATCAAACTGAAATTCGTCGTTGCAGTTGACGCAATAACCGGCGTGCGTGATTTTCGAATCATCGGACCAACCGGACCAAGCACCATCGGCCAGATCGTGATCACTCGTGATCCCGTCATTGTCGAAGACCCCAAAAACGACACTCAGGAAACCGCGCAGGCCGCCACGATCCCAGGCACAATCTGCGGATGCGTCGAAAAAGCTGAAGACGTCGACTTCTATCGCTTCACGGTTGAGCAGCCAGGATCGCTGACATTTCATTGTCTCGCCATGCGGTTGGAAGATCGTATCCACGACCTGCAAACTCACGTCGATCCCATCATCGCCATCCGCAGCGCGAAGTCGGGGTCAACGCTGGCGATGGTGGACAATTCGTATGCCGCTGACCCGTTTCTGTCGCATTCATTTGAGCCCGGTGAATACCTGCTGGAAGTTCGCGACGTTCGATATCAGGGCAACAAGTACTGGAATTACGCGATCGAAATCAGCAATCGTCCATACGTGTCGCAGGTGTATCCGGCAATGGTCAGTGTTGGTCAGACAACGCAGTTGCAACTGGTTGGTGAACATTTCGCCGTTGCTGCGGCTGCCGAATATTCAGCCCCGGCTGCATTGCCCAATCCCCAGGGAGGCGACAGTTGCACTATCGACGTTTCGCTCGCGTCAGCAAACAACACATTGAATCCTGTTCCCGTTGTTGTGACCACTCTGCCAGTCACCGTTGAAGCCGAAGGGGACAACAACACTCCGGCAGCCGCGACGGCAATCTCTGTTCCGGCTGCAGTGAGCGGTCGCATTGAGGCCGATTCTGACATCGACTGCTTTTCCTTCGATGCGAAGAAAGACGAACAGATCAGCATTGAAGTTCTCGCACGCCGCAACGGATCAGGCCTCGATTCGATCATTCGAATTCTTAACGACCAAGGCAAGCCGCTGACTGAAAACGATGACATGCGGCTTTGGGGTCGACGGACTCTGCAGGATTCAATGATTGAAAACTGGAAGGTACCGGTCGATGGACGTTACATCATCGAAATTCGCGATGTCCATCTTCGCGGCGGCGCTAACTTTGTGTACGGCCTGATGGTCACTCATGCCACGCCGAAATTTGATCTCATCATGGACACCGACAAGACCTGGCTCACACCCGGCAGTTGTGCGGCGATCTTCGTGCGAGCCAATCGGCGAAACGGATTTGACGGCGAGATTCAGCTGCAGATTGACGGTCTGCCAGACGGAGTAACAGCAACTTGCGGTAAGATCATGGCTGGCAATTCCGTCGATGGCTGCATTGTACTGGAAGCTGCGGCCGATTCAAAACAGATCGCGTCGAATGTTCGAGTCAGCGGCGTCGCCACGATCACAAAAGAGGGCCAGGAACCGATCTCACTGCAATGCATGGCTCAGCCGATGCAGGAAATCTACATGCCTGGCGGAGGCCGAAGTCATTATCCTGTTTCAATGCACACTGTCGCCGTTGGGGTGCCTTCTGACATTCGCAACGTGAATCTCAGCGCCTATGACATCACAATCAAGCCTGGCGAATCAGTCAGGATCGACGTGGAACTCATTCGCGGCGAAGGCTTCGACAAAAACGTCACGCTGGACGTGATGTATCAACATCTTTCATCAGTGTTCGCCAACACACTTCCTGCCGGAGTGACAATCGATGCCAAAAACAGTCAGACACTTTTGACTGGCTCAAACAGCAATGGCTCAATCACATTGACTGCTGCGAAGGACGCGAAACCAACCGATCATCAACTGTGCTGCATCATGGCGAATGTCTCAATCAACTTTGTGATGAAGGCAACCTACAGCAGCCGACCAATCATGATCACCGTTGCGGGGCCGTAGCGTGAAACGCTATGGAAACGTCGATAGCGCTCGGGCATTGTGACTTTGTTTCATGGAGTCAATAACGCAAGTTGAAGTGCGGAGTCACTCCACTGTGCAATCCGTGGTTTCGCAATGCGACAAACCGCGAGGGCGACGGGCACGTTTCACGCAGCACAAGTTTCTCTCAAAGCAAGAATTGCCCTCCACGGCAAAATAGACGATCATGACGGCGACGTAGCACAGAAACGTCGTGAGAAACACGATGCTTCAGAGCCCGCCCCAGGTCTAAAGATTTCTTGCCGAGCTTTACGCAGCCAATTGCGAACAGTCCCACAAATACGAGCCCGAAATTTAACGCTGGAGTTCCGAAGAATACCAGTCCTTCAGCAACAAATGCAGCGTGTGCACCGCCCAAGGCAGAGAGTTCCGCCGCGCCGCCAATCATCAAATTGCACGCGCCGCCATACATCAAATTGCACGCGACGGCGAACACCGCAAACTTTATTGAAAAACCCAACGGCACGCGTCTGGGTTCGTTTGCTGTTGCCTCTTCGAAATAAGACTCGGGCACTTGAAGCGGCAAATAAGGATTGTTATCACGCTCTGGTTTTTCCATCTGTTGCTCGAACTACTTTTGGTTTAACAGCCAGCTTTTCAGGGAACATAATCAAAATCGTGTGGTCCCGAAATTCTCTCGGCCTTACGATCAGTCGACAATCGCCTGCGTCCTACTCCGTTTGGTCAAGTTGAGCAGTTTCGCTTTCGCGGCGTGCGGTTCGGTATTCCTGGACTGCATCCTGAACTCGCTTAGAACTTGCCCGTTCCAGTTCGTCGAGATTGGCTGCAGTGGCCTGCAACAGTGAGGCGGCCTGATTGATGACGCTGACGTCTGCATTGTTCAATGCTTCCGCAATGTCGGGGATGCTGTTGTTGGCGGCGGAGATGATTTGCTGAGCGTAGTCATGCGGAGACGTGTACATGCCGTCGCCGTTGGTATCGATGCGAATTTGTCCGGTGAAGCTCAATGTGTAAGGCGTGAATTCGGGCGAAACCGGTTGGTAGGGTTTCGCTGTCGGCCAGAATGGTTGACTGATTCCGGGGCCTGTTGCGAGAGCCGTGAGCCAGACGTCGTGATGCAGTTCAGCACGCTGAAAGGTCCAGGTGGCTGTACCTTTCAGCGATGTGCCTGGCGGAGCGGATGGTATTAGTTTAGATTCAAAGCGACGATTTCCGCAGACATAGAGGGCCACTGTTTCAGCCTGCGTCCAGGCAGGTCCGTGAACTTCGACGACCACGGTAATTTCATCTGCATCATCACGAA
>JAYVNW010000401.1:0-6120 GCA_043758225.1 Candidatus Kuenenia sp.
GACCCGTTTGGCCCGAGCAGTCCAAACAACAATCCGGCGGCGACGGAAAACGTGACGTCATCCAGAGCATTACGACTTCCGTAGCTGTAGCGGAGATTCTGGGCAGCAACCATGATTGATGTCATACTGGTACGTTCGGCAACCTCAGACATCAAGTCCAGCAAGGCTCCGAGACAAGTCGCGACTGTCTCAAAAATCGCAGCGGGACTTCGTTGGGCACCGCCAAATTTTGTGAGCTCAAGGCGCTAGCGTCGGGTTTTTCGGGGTAATACCACTGCTCGCGCCAAAACCCAACGCTAGCGCTGGCGGCTCAGGCAATGACCAGCATGCCGTTCCAGGTTTGGCGCCCTTAAACGAGGATTAATCGACCACGCAAAGTCGAAGATGCGTTATGTGCGATAATTTCGCTGGAAGTTTGACTTTGTGGCAGTACACGCCAACATTCACAAATTCTGGGCTATATCTAGTCTGGATAATTCAGAAGTTTCACAAGAGGCCGCTATTTCGATGTTCGATGAATTTGAACAATTTCAGCGATTCCGATCTACCTGGAACGCCGTGCGCGTCGAACGGGCGGTGGAAGTTGGACTCTTCACGTTTGGCGATTCTGATCTGCCGTATTATCTGGTGACGTCATCATCCGGCAAAGGCGACTCAGGCAGAAATTCATCCGGCGACAAGGCATTAGTGAAGGTTCGACGCGGGAGCGTTTCTGTATCTCGAGCACGAATCATTACGCCGGATACAATGCATCCAGAGTTGCGAAACTTCTTCGAGGATCATGCTGAAACGGGGCTTATCGAGTTTTTAATGTCCCGTACGGCAGCGTTTTCCAATCTGAAGCTGAGTAACGAATCCGGGCCGGATAAAATTGTCACGGATACAATGGAAGAGGCCGTGAGTCGCCTAAATCAGCAACTGGACGCGGAAGAAGAAGATCGCATAGCGATCCTTTCAGCCCCGGCCGCATTGGCAGGGTTTGCCGTATTTCGATATGCATCCGAACGAATCCTGTCGAGTGCCCCCGGCAACATTCAGGAACTCCGCGAACGCGGCCGGCTGCCGTAACAAAGTCAACGCGTAAAAGCTGACCTCCCTGGATCGCACGACTGACAGTCCGAGGTGAAGGGTCGCAAACAGGGGCCCCTACCAAGGGACATTGTGCTTATCGAGTAAAGTAAATCGCGCCAAGGACGGCTGTTTCCAGCCGCCCCCCGCACAAACCCGTACTTAAAGAATTCCCTGATACGGCTCCTGCCTTGAGTCGGGCTGGAAATCGCTTGTTCGGATAGGGATGGGTGATGCGGGGACGAGGCTGTTCGGCCCTGCCAGACATGGCCACTGCCTTTGAAATGCCGATGATACCGCCGAATGAATTTCAAGTGCAAGGTACCGTTTCAAGTGCATAAGAATTTCGCGTTCACCTGTATCTTGTGTTGCCAGAAATCGGCAAACGCTACATGCAGATGTGGCAACTTTCCGCAGCAAGTTTCAATTGCTGTAAGGCATTACTCATCAATGATTTACACGAAATCGCGGCAACATGAAAAGGTAATGGCTCCCCTTCAGATTTGCGGAAATTTGTTCAACGTGATCGATGCCGACGAGTCATTTTGAAAATTGCAAAAATCGATTTTCCCAAGCGCCTGTCTGCTCTTCCGGCACCATCTGGACCGCTGACAGTGGTTGCACGAAGGAGCTTCGCTTGACGCAAGATTTCAGACGGCTAAATTGCTGCCCAGTGGTGGTTTGTGGGGAGAAGTGGGAAGCCGGGTGGGCTTTTGCTAAAACCTGCAGAACATCGGGTTGTTGAGTCTTCTGAATGGCACTCACTGGAACATACGAACGAACGATGGATGACAAGCTGCGGCTCGCCATTCCTCGACAACTTCGGGACGGGTTTCGGGACGCAAGTTCAGAAGAGCTATATCTCGCGCCGGGTAACGAAGGTTGTCTTTCTGTATTTTCGAAAGCTGGTTTTGAAGCCTTCGCGCAGAAGATGGCAACGGTTTCAACGGGGCGAGTGCAGGTTCGAAATTTTCTCAGACTTTACTACTCGCAGGCGGAATGCGTGCAAGTCGATAAGCAGTCGCGCATCCGGGTTCCAGATCGGCTGGTAAAGATGGCAGAGTTGAAACATAACGTGGTCTTAATTGGTGTTCATGACCATGTGGAAATTTGGGACAAGGAACGGTGGGATTCGTTTCTTTCTCAAAATGGGTCTCAGTTTGATGCGTTGACTTCGGAAGCTCTGGATCTTTCGCTGCCTCAGTGAAAGATTCGGTTTGGACACAACGCTGAGAATTGCGATCAGCGGTTCATGGATGAGCCGCTATAGAAAAGCTCGCGACATTCGTGAGTTCGTTAGTGCCCGGCGGCAATAGGTCGCTGAACACTCATTAGAGTCGGAAACTGCCGCATGCTTTACCGGGCTTAGCGGATTTCGACGATAACAGGGACCGTGATTCGTCCCAGGGACGGCCTGAATAAGGCCGCAGCCGTCTGTTTCCCGCGACCGGAATGGAAGTCGGTAGGAAGCAGGCGGCTGAGCTCCTTGGGGATCATTTTCCTGCAATGACTCCCGCTGCTGGTGGAGTCCTTTTAACGGCACAAAAAGCAGGTGCACTCTGCCGGAGAGGACTTCGCGGGATCGCCGCGACCTGCGACCAGACAGGTTGCCACACTTGACTCAGGTCGCTGTGCATTAGGCTCACGTTCGTTGCACCGGAGCTGTTCCCCGCATACGGTTCGCCTTTCGGCGAACGTTACGCTCGGCGCGCGGGACTCACAGGCCGCCTGCGGCGAAGAGTATCGTCGGTCGACGTGTTAAGGGAGCCATGATGTCGCACTTCCGATCAGAGACTTACGTCTGCGGCTCACCAATGATCGTTCGATAGAATAGTGTGCATTCACTTGCCCGTGACTATTTGAAATTGCTGTTCGGAAAGAATTTTCTAATGAACTTCCCCACCGTTCTTGCTGTACTTGCCTCGATTTCTTTCAGCGTTACCATTCCTTCCTCGTTGCATGCTGACGACACCCACGGCAATGTTCCGTGGACCTATGATGCAGATCTGTTCAAACCGTTCTGGCAGGGTGACACCGTCGAGGGTGAATCCGTGTTGTTCGTTAAAGATCCGTCAACCGGCGAAGCAAAGGCCCAGTTGCTGTTTTCTGTGGAGGCAATCGTCAACGTGACGCGCGCGGTAGACTGGAAAACGCAAAACGGGATTTCATTCGAAAACGGCCGAGATTATGTCTGCGAACCTGGCTCGCGCGAGATTACGCTTCCGAAGGACTCGCGAATTCCTTCATACGCTTCAGATGCATTGAGGCGTTCTGCTGGATCTCAAAAGTATAAACTGACTCATCGCGACGGCAACGGCGAGATTCTCTTCGGCGCGACCGATGAATATCATCAGATGCAGGTCTGCATCACCTATCGACACAAAGCTGAAGCATGGCCGTCGGCTTTGCCATCGTTCGATGAAAAGGCCTTGCCACGGGCGATTCAAAAACTGCAGCACAAAGAAGCGATCTCCATCGTATTGCTTGGTGACAGTATCTCTACGGGCTGCAATGCATCTGGCTGGGCGAACGCGGCTCCGCATCAACCGCCGTATCAGGATCTGTTGCTGCAGCATTTGAAGGAAGCGTACTCGCCAAATATTACGCTGACCAATCTGGCCGTCGGCGGCACTTCAACGCCGTGGGGCATTTCGCGAGTTCCAGATGTTGTCGCAGCGAAACCAGATCTTGTCATTCTTGCATTCGGCATGAACGATTCGTCTGGTCGATCGGCTGACGAATACAAGTCCAACACGGCGGAGATGATCAGAGCGACTCGCGAATCTTCGCCTGAGACCGAGTTCATTCTCGTCGCCACGATGCTCGGCAATAGTGAGTGGGTGACTCTGAAGCATGATTTGTTTCCACAGTACCGCGACGCGCTGGCGAAGCTGGTGCGACCCGGCGTCGCGTTGGCCGACATGACATCTATTTGGACGGAAATGTTGAAACGCAAAAAGGATTGCGATCTGACTGGAAACGGCGTCAATCATCCCAACGACTTTGGCCATCGCGTTTATGCTCAGGTGCTGACGACGTTGCTTGTTCAGCCAAAGAACGACACTGCGATTGCTCCACTTCCGAACGAAGCATTTCCCGTCAAGCTGTGGCGCGATAAAGCTCCGAATGGTGACGGTACGTTCGAGACCTCTGAAGCGAAGATTACTGTTCATTTGCCGAAGAATCCGGGTGGATCAGCCATCGTCATCTGCCCTGGCGGCGGCTATGGCGGATTGGTCACCGGCGCTGAGGGGCACGGCATCGCTGAATGGTTGAACTCACATGGGATCGCGGGAATCGTCCTGGAATATCGAATGCCAGCTGGTCGTTCCTACGTTCCGTTGCTTGATGCTCAGCGCGCCATTCGCATAGTGCGATCGAACGCTAAGGCGTGGCAAATCAATCCTGCACAAGTTGGCATTATGGGATTCTCTGCCGGAGGGCATTTGGCTTCCACTGCGGCGACTCATTTCGATGATGGAAAACCCGATGCTGCTGATGTTTTGGATCGGCCGAGTTGCCGTCCTGATTTCGCAGTTCTCGTCTACCCAGTCGTCACGATGGGCGAGAAAACTCATGGAGGCTCACGAACAAATCTCCTTGGAGCCAATCCGTCTCAGAAACTGATGGACTTGTTTTCGAATGAGAAACAGGTCACCGAGAAAACTCCACCGATGTTCTTAACTCATGCCATCGACGACGGCCCGGTTCCGAGTCTCAACAGTCAGCAACTGTTCGATGCTCTGCAGTCCGCAAAGATTCCTTCGAAGTATCTTGAACTACCCACCGGCGGCCACGGCCTGAACGGTTACAAAGGCCCCATGTGGGACGCATGGCAGAAACAGTCGCTTGAATGGCTGGCGGAGCAGAAGCTGATTTCGATTCAACAGTAAGAGTAAGAATTTGACCGCGTACTTGCGCTGGCGTATCGCCGCGTTCCGCTTCCGATTTATTCTTACATCGTAATGCCCAATCATTGGCATTTCGTCGTCCAGCCGCAGACTGACACGCAGCTCACCGAATTCTTCCGCTGGCTGACTCACACGCATACGATGCGTTGGCATGCTCACTACCACACGGAAGGAACCGGGCATTTATATCAGGGGCGGTTCAAGACTTTTCCGATCGAAGAGGACCAGCACTTATTGGCCGTACTGCGATACGTTGAACGCAATGCGTTGAGTGCCAATTTGTGTACGCGCGCTGAAGACTGGAAATACGGCAGTCTGTGGCGTAGAACGTCCGGAAGCGAAGAATCTCGCGCCTTACTCAGCCAATGGCCCGTCGCTCAACCGCGGACTTGGGTTGCGATGGTGAATCGAGCCCAAAGCGAAGCTGAAGAAAAGGCCATTCGAAAATGCCTGAAAAAAGGTCAACCCTATGGAAGCGATCTGTTTGTTTCCCAGTCCTCCGTTCGACTTCAGCTCGAACACGCTACGTTCACGGGGAAGGCCGAACAAAAAGTGACAAATCCGCAAACAATGAGATGCGTCCCAATACTGTTCGGCACGGATGTTGCCTGCATGACGATGGTGAGCGATGCTGAGTTAATTTGCGAGTCACGCGACGCAGAAACATGGCTGCGGCGAGGCTAGGATTTCGCTGGGACGAGGCGTCTGTTTTTCCGAGCGCGCAGCAGCGAACGTCCCGGCACGATTGAACGCGCGGGAGCCTACTTTTTGGCAGGTCTTAATTTTTCGATGTGCCGTTCCAGTTCTTCCAGAGAAGCCCAGCCGGACATGTACAGGCAGATCATTTCAAACGTCCGCTTTGTCGGAGCACGACCGGTGTAAATCAGAATCAGCAGGCACGCGATGATTGCCAGATACGTCTGAATTTCGACACCGTTCTGTTTGGTGCTCAACAGATGGCGGCAGCCCAGCAACTGTTTGAACATCCTGAAAAATAATTCAATCAGCCACCTGAAACGGTATCCCTCTGCGATCAGTTCTGAAGGAATTTCCAGCAGATCGGTGGCCAATCGCAGCTTTCCGTCACACGACGGTCCTGTACTCGATCCTGTCGCGCGACTGCCGCGACTTGTGTGTTCCG
>JAYVNW010000402.1:0-4740 GCA_043758225.1 Candidatus Kuenenia sp.
GCCGCCTGGTAGCTTGTCAGCGATGGCTCGCTCACTTCCGGACACGCATAGACCAGTGGTCGCGCCTGCAGCAAAGGCGAATTTGTTTTGGAGTTCCACGCTTCGGTAGTCGTGTACTTTTCAAAAAGCGGCTGCTGATCAAGCCACGGAAGCAGGGCGACTCGCCAACTGTGGGGAGGAAGACTGGACGAATACGCAGCAGGAAAATGTGCGTTACTGTCGTGATAGGACTGCAGGGCCACGCCGATGGCTCTTAGGTTCTGCTTGCAGGTTGTTCTTGAACGGCCGTATTTCCATCCACTCCAGATTCGTTCCAAACCAAATACTGTCAATCCCACTGCAAGGACCAGAATGGCAACGGAACTCGATTTTTTCACGACTTTTCGCTCCTGAAATCAAACTGCTGCCAGGATAGAACGCTGCATTGTCACGCATTCTGTAATTCCGGTCTACCAGATTTTCGACCGCCAAGCTGCAGTAAAAGTTTACCGGAGCTTGGCGGTCGAGTATCGGGATGTCAATTCTGGTGTGTCATGCTTTTGGCGTTCCGTCAGGATTACGCATCAGGTAAAGCGTCACCGCAATTGAACAACCCGCATTGGCGACATCGCGAACGACGTTTGACGGAACTGTGTGCAAGTATGCCCAAGTGTCTCCACAGTGGAATCCAACATTGAATTCACGCAGATAGCAAGTACAGCGTTCTGCTTTGGCGGCGGAAGACGTCGCATTTATAGCATTGATGATTGCGGCGATATCCATTTCAGCATTGCGGTTTCAGTTTTTGTCTCCGTGAGAGGACTCGACGGTTGAGTGCCAGTGCCCATCATCACCTCGCGTGTAGTGTAGCACGCAACATGTAGAATCGAGTTCGCGGTACAAAGTGTCGAAAGGCGTTTCCGACTTCAAGTCAAAGTCCATGTTGGCATACTCGGAATCGATTGTCATTTGGACCATTGAAAGACGTTGTTATGGGGCCAATCAGGTGTGCTATCAGCCATAGAGGCGGTCTCTAATCCGAACCGCGATAAATTCTACGCTTCCATCGGCGCGGCGGTGCAAACGAAATCCAGCCGGGCGGTGACTTTGCCTGCATTCGTCACTGCGTCCATGACTGAAACTTTGCCCTTCAGGTAGAAGGCATTGGCGAGTCGTTCTGTCAGTTCAACGCTGATCTCAATTGTTTCGCCCGGGCGAATCATCTTGCGGAACTGTACGTTGTTCAGCCTGGTCACAACCGGCACCGCATCGGTGCCGGTCGGGACAAGTTTTGAAATCAACACCGCTCCGGCCTGGAAGCAAGCTTCACACTGCAACACGCCGGGAAATATTGGAAAGCCCGGATAGTGCCCCTGAAAGACAGGCAGATCGGCTAACAATACTTTGCGTGCCACAATGTGCGTTTCGCTGATTTCCGTGACTTCATCCAGCCACAGAAACGGATCACGATGCGGAATACAGGCTTTAATCTCGTCGGTATTCACTGGACACTACAGTTCAATTTTGAGTTCTTCGATCTTGCGATACAGACTCGACAAACCAAGTTTCAAGCGGCGAGCCGCCTCTTTCTTATCCGGACACTGACGCAGCACGCGAGTGATATGCAGTCGTTCGTAATGTCGCAAAGCCGATCGCAGGTCATCCGTATCCGGCAATGCAGAACCGCCGCCCAGCAGATCTGGTGGCAGGTCGTGCGGCTGAATTTCTTCGCCTTCACACATCATTACGGCACGTTCGATGGCATTATCCAACTGACGGACGTTGCCTTTCCAGTGAGCGGCCATCAGTGTCCGAATGGTTTCGCTGGTGGCACCGGAAACTCGCTTGCCCATGGCATCGCGATTTCGCACGATGAAATATTCGACCAGTTCCGGAATGTCGTCGAGACGCTCGCGAAGTGCAGGAATGCGAATCTTGACGCCATCCAGACGATAGAACAGATCTTCCTGGAAGTTTCCTTCCGAAACTTCGTGGCTAAGATCTTTCGAAGTCGCGGCGATAATTCGTGCCTGAACTTTGATCGATTTGGTCCCGCCGACAGGAGTCACTTCCTGGTACTCGATCGCACGCAGGATTTCGGACTGCGTGCCTGGTGGCAATTGAGCGATCTCATCAAGGAATACTGTGCCTGTTCCTGCTGTACTCAGCACGCCTTCCTGGCCGTTCTTCGTCCCGAAGAGTTGTGCTTCCAGAAGTTCGACCGGACGTGTTCCACAGCTGACCGCCAGGAATTTTTCTTCCTTGTTTGGTCCAGCCACGTGGATTTCGCGAGCAAACAACTCTTTGCCCGTTCCAGTTTCGCCGACCAGCAGCACGTTGGAATTTGTGGCAGCAACTTTGCGAATCGTCTTCAACAGATCCTGCAAAGCCGCGCTGGAGCCGACGACCTGATCAAACCCCGCGCTGCGCGCGAGATCTTTGCGCAATCGTTGATTTTCGCGATACAGATCCTGAAACTTAAACAGTCGCTGCAGGCGTTTTACCAGTTCCTCAAAGCGAACTGGCTTCACGAGATAATCAAAAGCCCCTGCAGTAAACGCTTCGACTGCATTTTCTACAGTTGCGTATGCAGAGATGATGAGTACAAAGATTGCGGGATTGATACGGTGCAGTTGTCGCAGCACTTTGACGCCGTCGCCATCGGGAAGTTGAATATCACAAATAGCAACATCGTAGTCACGCTCCTGAGCGACGCGAATTGCTTCGGCAGCGGTAGCTGCGGTGCGGACTTCAAATCCTTCCCCCATCAGGAATTCTGCGAGTGTCTCGCGAATGATAGGTTCGTCTTCGACAATCAGAATGGATTTACGTTGAGCGATAGTTCCCGACACAGTTTTTCAGCTCCGGACATTGACAAAAAACATTACACCGTGGTTCAAACGACGGACCGTCCCTGTCCCG
This sequence comes from Candidatus Kuenenia sp., assembly GCA_043758225.1. Lineage (GTDB taxonomy): Bacteria > Planctomycetota > Planctomycetia > Planctomycetales > Planctomycetaceae > SXXK01. The sequence goes on from JAYVNW010000402.1 coordinate 2,902, forward strand.
ATCGGATTCCCAAATACTATTGAGAAAGCGGATAGTAACGTTTTTTGAACGGCAAAAGAATCAAATTGGCCTTCTCCTTGATTTTTTCGGGCGGCTGTGGGCAAAAAACCTTACAAACGCTATCAGAATCTGAGAATCCATTCAACAATCGCAGCCCGATTTTGGCAAAGTGCGTGATCGGAGTAAACTCCCGCCGTGTCCAGCCTGCAGCCGAACAGTCGATTTATCGTTTCACTTTTGCATAACGAATTGCGATGCATACTTCAAAACTTGTCAACAATCTGAAGCCGTCCGAAACTCTGGCCGCCGCTGCCAAAGCGCGCGAGTTGCGATCAAAAGGTGTCGATGTGATGGAGTTTACTGTCGGTGAACCCGACTTTATTACTCCTGAGCATATTCGTGAAGCCGCAAAAGTCGCAATGGATGCCGGACATACGCGATACACGGCTGCCACGGGGATTCAGGAACTGAAGCAGGCAATTTGTGACGCGTTCAAACGCGATCATGGTGTGACTTATAAGCCGTCTGAAGTCACGATTTCAAACGGAGCCAAGCATTGTCTTCATAATGTGCTTGTCGCGTGTTGCGAGCCGGGTGATGAAGTGATCATTCCGACGCCATACTGGGTGAGTTATTCGGCACTCGTAGAACTCGTCGGCGCGATTCCTGTGATGATTGAAACCACCGAGCAGGAAGGTTTCTTTCTGTCACCGGAAAAACTTAGCGCTGCAATTACGCCAAAGACTCGAATGCTCATGCTGAACAGTCCCAGCAACCCAACGGGCGGAGTCTATCCGGTCGAAGTTCTGGAAGGCCTGGCTAAGGTTGCTGTTGAAAAAGACATTTTCGTCCTGTCGGACGAGATTTACGACAAACTGATTTACAGTGGTCACACCTTCAAATCGTTTGCTTCATTCGGCGAAGAAGTCAAAAAGCGGACAGTGATCGTCAACGGGGTCAGCAAGGCGTACGCCATGACCGGCTGGCGAATTGGCTGGACGCTGGCTCCGGAAAATGTGAGCAGTGCCATCAATAAATTGCAAAGCCAGCAGACATCCAATCCTTGCAGTGTGAGCCAGTATGCCGCGCTCGCGGCATTGAACGGGCCGCAACAATGTGTGGCAGACATGTGCAAAGAATTCGCCGTTCGCCGTGACTATGTGACGTCGCGGCTGCGGGCGATTCCGGGAATTACATTTGCAGAACCCGGAGGTGCGTTTTATGTGTTCTTCAACATTCGCAGCTACTACGGGAAACGTCTTGGTGGCGGTGAGCCCGTTACGAACGCCACAGACTTCTGCACAGCGTTGCTGGAACGAGCCCACGTGGCTCTTGTGAGCGGTGATGCATTCGGTGCACCCGACTACGTGCGTTTGAGCTTTGCAGCATCTCTTGAAAACCTGACCAGGGGCCTTAATGCGATCGAGAAATTTCTGACAAAGGCTGAAAGCAAGTGACGCAAAGGAGCCTACCCTCTCGGTGCCAATTCATCGCCCACATCGTTCGCTCGCCGAAAGGTGGGCGCATCGTGCACGCATGAAACTGAGTACGGATCTAACGACTTGAATTGTGCTGTTACTGCTGCCAGTAGTTTCGATCCAGCGTGCGGTAGTTGATCGCTTCGCTCAAGTGGACAGCGGCAATTTCGGCGGCGTCTTCAAGGTCCGCGATTGTGCGACTGACGCGCAGGATTTTGTCGTGAGCTCGGGCGGAGAGTCCCATCTCTTCCATCGCGTGCTGCAGCAACGATTCTGCATCGGGTTGAAGTTTGCAATATTTGCGAATCTGTGGTGGCTTCATCTTGCCATTGACGCGCGTCGAATTCCCCTCGAATCTCGC
>JAYVNW010000403.1:0-4079 GCA_043758225.1 Candidatus Kuenenia sp.
TTGGATTTTGCGAGTCCTTGTTCCTGGACCAGGCCCAGCAACGAATCGCGGTAGTGAATTCGCAACTCGTCGTACAGGCGACGCTGTTCTTCTTCCATATCGCAGTAGATGGTTTCTTCCAGTCGATCCGGAAGTTCGGCTGCCACTTGCTTCTTGGTACGACGCAGAATGAACGGACGCAGTCCCTTCGCGACCATGTCGCGAGCTTCACGGCTTTCGGGATCTGCAATATGCGACCGAAACGCCGTGCTGCGTCCCAACATGCCGGGGTTGAGGAATTCGAAGATCGACCACAGGTCTCCTGCATTGTTTTCGATCGGCGTACCGCTCAAGGCCAATCGGAAATTGGATTTCAGCAACCGCGAAGATCGAGCGATCTGCGACGAAGGATTCTTAATCGTCTGGGCTTCGTCGAGAACAACGTAGTCAAAGTCAACATCTTTCAGCACGGCGATATCACGCCGTACGGTACCGTAAGTTGTCAGAATCAGGTTATGTTTGTTGAACTCCGCTCTCAGATTTGCTCGTTCCAGCCCCGTGTATTCCATGTACTTGATGCTCGGAGCGAATCTCGTACATTCACTTGCCCAGTTGAACATCAGCGAACGTGGAACAACGACCAGCGATGGCGGTGCGTCCTTCTTGTCTTCCAGCCGACGCAACAAGGTGGCGAGGAACTGTACGGTCTTTCCGAGGCCCATGTCGTCCGCCAGACAGCCGCCGAAATTGAAGTCGCTCAGGAACTTCATCCACGACAGACCTTCCTGTTGATATCCGCGCAGCTCGCCCTTGAACGTATCCGGAACCAGAACCTGCTCCATGCCGCTGAAGTTGCGGAATCGTTCGCGAAGCGCAGCAAAGCCTTCGTCGAAATCGACATTTTCCTGCGTGGCCAGCAATGCGTCCAACAACGCCGCCTGCGATGTTGAAAACCGCAGACCGTCTGCAGATGCTGTTCCCAAACCAGAAATCAAGCCGATCTGTTCCAGCCATTCTTCTGGAAGAATGCCAAGTGATCCATCGTCCAGCCGTACAGTCGAATCACCGCGTTCAAGAGCACGCAACAGCTCCGGGAAGGAGACACTGCGGCCTTCGAAATCGACATCTGTATGGACGTCGAACCAGTCCAGGTCCGACGTGACGCGAAATCGCATTCCGCCAGCCTGACGAACCTTGCTGCCGTCCGCAAAAATCGCCCAGCCACCATCAACCAGCTCCCGCACGGCGCGGCCAAGATCGCGGCGAGCGATTTCAACATTGACTTGCAGCTTCAGATCCCCCAGACGGCGACGGAAGCCAACCTGTCGAAGTTTTTCCCAACACGATCCTTCAAACTGACGATCGCGAATAATGCAGCGATTGCTTTCACGCTGCACGACAGCCCACCGCGCGCTGCCCCCGGAAACCGGCGTGCCGAGGTAATCAAATATGACTTCCGCGCTAAGCGAATCATTCCGCCAGCGGTTCATTGGCGGCGACGTAATGCGCAGCACCGGCGAAGGCTGCGTACGAACTTCTTCGAGCTGCAGTTCTTTCGGAAGATCCAGTCGTGGCAGTGCCGGGATATCCAGGAGTCGATCGACAAAGTCATGCTGATCGGCTTCAGGAACATGCAAAGCACCACCATCGGTCAACGCCTTCATCCATTCGGAGGCGCCGAAGTCACGCAGCAAACCGAGCGAATCATTCGTGACGACAAATCCACCCGGAACAACCAGCGGGACGTCAGCCAGTTCCATCACTTCATCGCCACGAATCAGCAGGCCAGCAACTTTCCAGCCTTCGACTTCTGTATCGCGACGAACACGAATTGTAAGTTCCCAGGCATCCGAATCATCCCAGTTCAGAAGCTGTTCACCAGCGTCGTCACTTCCCAGAATACGCAGGCGACCGCTGCGACACATGTCGGGCAGGACAAGCTGACCAAGTTCAAACGGCACATAGAATCGATGTGCCGATGTACGCAATTCAGCCTGCTGAGTCGTCCAGTTATTTCGTTCCGGTATAGCTCCGGCAAGATATGACAAAAACGTTCGGTCGTCTTCGTGTTCAATATGGTCCAGTTCGCCCGGACGTACTTTGAGCGGTTTGATTTTTCCCCACTGGCCGCCAGCTCGGCGCTGTCGCTGAGACGCTTGAATCACGAGCTTGCCGGCTTCCTTGCTGGCTTCCAGATCCACTTCATAAAAAATTTGCCGTTCTTCCGGATCAGACTTTTTGCGGCCATCTGTCGGACCATTCATGTTGTCCTTCAGTTCCACAAGACGCGCTTCCCACGGCCGCAGCGTTCGTTGCACAGGCTGCGATTTGGGGCGTGCCTTGCCACGTGGCAGATTGGCACCAGCATCCGGATCAGGACCAGCATCGAGGTCATCAACAGAAATCGGCTGGTACGCATTCGGCGCCATGAACGGTGTCATGCGCCCAGGGCGCAGGGATGAATTGACGTAACCGCCGGAATCTGTCGCCAGAATCGTGGCCCACAGATGTTTGCAGACTTTGCTCTTCGCAAACTGGTCACACGTACAAAACAGGCTGACATCATCCGGCTGATAACGAAGCTGAGTTTGATACTCAGCACCGTCAATCACGAGTCCGAACACGTTCTCCGAAGTCACGCGAACCAGAGTGATACGTTCAGCCTCAATGTAGGCCGCACCGCGATGTCTCAAATCCGCACGAAAACGATTTTGCAATAGCTCAGCGAGCGTCATATATCGAATCAGTCGATCAATTTATGCGGCGACTTAGTTTTCGTCACCAACATCTGTCATAGTGAAAATCGTCGCTTTAGGCGACCAGGGATACGCACTGTCAATCTTTAATTCAGCTCAGGAAGATTGCGAAAAAGCCAGACTGGTGACTTCTTGTCCCACCAGCCCGTTCGCGCCCTCAGCGCAGCGGATCGGGAAGGGTAATCGAAACCATCCTGTCTCCGCCAGAACAGCATGGGGAATTCGCGAAGACTGCGTGAATTCAGCTGAGTTTTCTCACGATTTGTTCAATTCAACGGAACCAGGAGCGTGCTATGGACACAGATTTCATGGAGCTTTCCATTCTATGAAGGGAAATGTCAGACACTGAAGAAAGCCCGAATGCCCGTAATTTATGCGCATGGCAACATGTATTTTCGATTGCACGGTTCCTAATTGAACATTGAACGAACAAAAACCTTACGGATTGTGCCACTAAACAATAGATATCAGTATGTGAATCTCCGTGGTTTATATGTCATTAAGAAAAGGTAATCCTGTTCATTGTCATGACTCGCCGAATGTGGATGGGGCGAACATGTATTTTCCTGTTACGCGACGCAGGAAGAGTTCCTTCGTTGTCGGGATCGCATCCGTTTTTAAAGACGCAATGCCGAATCATGTCCAGCGGTCAAAAAGTGTCGGGCGATTTCAAGATTCGGCAGAAAGTGGGTAAGTACAAGATCGAACGACGCCTGGGGTCTGGCGGATTTGCCGCCGTCTTTCAAGCTCTGGACACCGTGCAAGGCATTCGAGTCGCCATCAAAATACCGCATGCCCGCCATACTACGGAAGCGGTGCTGTCCGAATTCCGCAAGGAGATTCGAGCCACCTCGAAACTTGAACACGAAGACATCCTGCCGATCAAGGACGCCAGTATTATTGACGATCGATTGGTCGTCGTATTTCCGCTCGGTGAAGAAATGCTGTTACAACGCATGAGTCGTCGGCTGTCAACGGAGACAGCATTTGAAATCGTCGAGCAGATTCTGATGGCCACGGCTGAGGCGCATAAGTTTCTTGTGATCCATTGCGACATTAAACCGGAAAACATCATCATGTTTCCCGGCAACCGTGTACGCCTGGCTGATTTTGGAATCGCAAAAGTCTCACAGAACACAGTTCAGGGCGGCGGTACCGGAACAGTGGGATACATGGTTCCGGAACAGGCGATGGGGAAACCATCGTTTCGGTCTGATGTATTTTCTATTGGACTGATCGATTGGCGATTGCTGGCAGGCGAATGGCCAGCATGGCCGTTTGATTGGCCCGCGAAAGGCTACTCCAAACTCCGCGGTCGCATTCATCAGGACTTTATCGACTTCA
>JAYVNW010000404.1:0-5193 GCA_043758225.1 Candidatus Kuenenia sp.
CAGCAATGACAATCCGTTGTGACATTCGCGAGCACGTGACGCTCGGAGCTTTTCTGCTCAAATGGCTGGCGATCGGTATTCCGTCGGGTGCTGTGGTTGGTTCCGCTGTGGCGTTATTTCTGTGGTCGCTGGATCGCGTCACGGAGCTCCAGTGGCAATATCCATGGCTGCTCTATCTGCTGCCGGTGGCGGGGCTAGCGTCGGGATATCTGTACCATAGATTTGGGGAGTCAGCAGAAGCTGGCAACAATCTAATAATCGAACAAATCCACGCACCAGGCGGTGGCGTTCCCTCGCGAATGGCTCCGCTGGTGCTGGTTGGAACGCTGATCACTCATTTGTTTGGAGGCTCTGCTGGTCGCGAAGGCACCGCTGTACAGATGGGTGGCAGTATCGTGGCGACGTTGGGCCGCTGGCTGAAACTGAATGATGGCGATTTGCGAATCCTGCTCACGTCCGGAATCGCGGCGGGGTTTGGAGCCGTCTTTGGGACGCCGTTGACGGGGGCGATTTTTGCAATCGAAGTCCTTACAATCGGTCGGATGAGTCGTCAGGCCCTGATTCCCTGTCTGATTGCCAGCATTGTCGGCGACCAAGTCAACATGGCATGGGGTGTGCCACATACTCAGTATCACGTTGCCTGGTCGGTTCCATTGGCAGAACGAACTGTCGGTATCGCGTTTGATTGGATGCTCGCTGGAAAAATTGCGATTGCAGCAGTGGGCTTCGGCCTGGTCAGCGTTTTGTTCGCCAAATTGACGCACGGCATTGTCTGGACATTCAAACGCACCGTCACAATTCCATGTCTGCGGCCTGCTGTTGGTGGGGTTTTGGTAATTTTACTGACACTGGCTCTCGGTCAACGTGATTATCTGGGACTGGGCGTGAACGCAAATCCAAACACACCCAACGCCGTCACCATTCAGTCGTGTTTCACGATCGGTGGAGCGGCGATGTTAAGTTGGTGGTGGAAGTTGCTTTTCACAGCCGTCACGGTGGGCAGCGGCTTCAAAGGTGGCGAAGTGACACCGTTGTTTTTTATGGGAGCGGCCCTTGGCAATGTACTCGGCAGTGCTCTCGGAGCTCCTGTCGATCTGATGGCTGCGCTGGGCTTCGTCGCTGTCTTTGCAGGAGCGACCAACACACCGCTGGCGTGTACGATCATGGCGATTGAACTTTTCGGACACGGCAACGGATCTTTACTGAGTTCCGGTTTCGTGATTTACGCGGCCATCGCATGCTTCCTGTCATGGTTCCTCAGCGGTAATTCCAGCATTTACAGCGCGCAGCGAGTTGGCAATTCGGCAAGTGAGACGTGAGAAGTTCGGTTGGGATCGTCGCTCAGCTCGGAACTCTCGCCAACTTTCGCTACAGTCTTAGCCAATCGGCAGAACGAAAGGTCCAATTGAGCCTGAGTTCGGAGTGGCGTAAGCCCTTCGGTACCTCTAGATTGTTTTTTACCGGCAAGCTGACGAATGCCGCTCACCGTTTTTCCCAAGCTCTTCATTCCATCGAAACATTTCCTATGCCTCGCCACGACGGTCGTTCGTTCGATCAATTGCGTCCCGTAAAGATTCAACGGGGCTTTGTGAAGACTGCTGCAGCCAGCGTTTTGATCGAAGCCGGACAAACTATGGTGCTGTGTACTGCCAGTCTGGAACGCACTCTGCCGCCATGGCGAAAACCAAGAAAGGAAGGCGACGTCGCTTTGGGTTGGGTGACGGCCGAGTACAACATGCTTCCAGGCAGCACAACGCCTCGCAAGCAGCGTGATCGCAACAAAGTGGATGGCCGAACGACTGAGATTCAACGCCTGATCGGACGAAGCTTGCGAGCTGTTGTTAATTTTGCGGCACTTGGTGAAAACACCATCACGATCGACTGCGACGTCCTGCAAGCCGATGGTGGAACTCGGACCGCCAGCATTACGGGCGGATTCATTGCACTGGCCGACGTCATTCATCAGCTTGGATTGCCGAAACCAGTGCTGGTCGACACTGTTGCAGCGATCAGTGTCGGCGTGGTCAATGGCGAAGCAGTGCTGGACCTGGACTATGTCGAAGACAGCAGTGCCGAAGTTGATATGAACGTTGTTATGACCGGTTCCGGAAAATTCATTGAAGTTCAAGGGACCGCCGAAGGTGCTCCATTTTGCGAAGAGACGCTGCAGAAGATGCTGGCCGTTGGCAAGTCGGGAATTCGGCAGTTGACAGAATTTCAGCGTGAGGCACTGGGCGCAGCATGGCCAGTGAAATGACGATGCAGGACGGGACTCCAGTCTCGTCCTGATCCCATTGCGTCTGGACGGGACTGGAGTCCCGTCATACAAAACGTATCGAGAATTCTCAACGGAAGCAGTTGAAATGGTCACGACAGTTTTACGCTCGATCTTCGCACTCCTGCTGATGGCAATCGCAGCAGGTTCGCTCACTTCGAATGCGGACGCGGCAGACAAGACGGACGTCCTGCGGCGCGAAAATCTCGTTGCATGGTGCATTGTTCCGTTCGATGCCAAGAAACGTGGCCCCGCCGAACGAGCGGCAATGTTGAAAGAAATCGGCATCCGACGCTGTGCCTACGATTGGCGTGATGAACATGTGCCAACGTTCGAACAGGAAATCCTCGAATACAAAAAAAACGGTATCGAATACTTTGCGTTCTGGGGAGCTCACGACGAAGCCTTTAAGCTGTTCGAAAAGTACAACCTGCATCCGCAGATCTGGATGATGATGGCTCAGCCTGCGGGAGAAACTCAGGAAGCCAAAGTCGAAGCCGCCGCGCAGCAGATGCTGACTCTTGCGAAACGCACAAAGGCGATGGGATGCAAGCTGGCACTGTACAACCATGGCGGATGGAGCGGCGAGCCTCAGAATTTGGTCGCGGTCTGCAGGCGTCTGCGAGAATTGGGACAAGATCATGTCGGCATCGCGTACAACTTTCATCACGGTCACGGACACATCGACGACTGGGCCGAATCATTCACGCTGATGAAACCGTATCTTCATTGTTTGAACCTCAACGGCATGAACGCGAAGGAACAGCCGAAGATTCTGGGCATCGGCAAGGGAACGTATGAACTCGACATGATCCGCGTCGTCGTCGAAAGCGGTTACAACGGACCGATTGGAATTCTCGATCATCGCGAGCTGCTCGACGCCCGCGAGTCGCTGCTGGAAAATCGCGACGGCCTGGAGTGGATTCGCAAAGAAATTGAAAAGCCCGGCAGCGGAGGCCGGAAGCCTGTTGTGGCAGCAGTTTCGGCAAGCATGCCGCCAGCCAGTGGAACTGGTCACATCTATGATGGAAGCGAAGCCTACCGGCGGCCGCCGATCACAGTCGAGGTGCGAGCCACGATTCGTCGGAACGATCAGTACAACATTCTGGTCGCCAGCGATACTAAAGCATCCGCCGATCACTGGGAAGTATTCTCAATGAACGGCAGCGGCATGCTTGCCGCGTACCTTCCCGGCAAAAAGCCAGATCACGTTTATACAGAGTCCATGATTTGCGATGGTAGACCGCACAATATTTCGATGACTTACGAACCGGCTCGCGTGCGGTTGTATGTCGATGGAAAGCAAGTTGCCGATCAGGCGATCGCTGATCTCGAAAGTGGTGCCAGTGTGCCAGGTGCGTTGGCGATCGGACAACTTGTTGAAGGCGTTTTTGGATTTGGGGGAACGATCGACTGGGTGCGGATTTCCAAAGGAGTTCGTGAGATTCCAGTTCAACCCGTCGCCGACGTTTCGCGCGATTCGGCCACAGTTGGCTTCTGGACGCTGACGAAGGCTGACAAGGACGCGGGATCACAATCTCGCTTGATGCCTGAAGTTCCATACGATGCCAACATGGTTTCGGAGCTTGTTGCGGATTCTGCAAAGCACGGCGATGTCATTCGCGGAGCGGCAGTGTTTACTGATATCAAAGTGGCTTGCATTTCGTGTCACAAGATCGGACAGGCAGGTGGCACGGTCGGCCCGGATTTGTCTGCCGTTGCGAAAGATCGCAAGCTGGAACATATCATCGAGTCTGTCCTGTGGCCGAAGCGCGATGTGAAGCCGGAATTCCTGAACTGGCAGATCCTGACCGTCGAAGGCAAGACAGTCACCGGGTACAGGCAGAGTTCCGATGACATGCAAGTGACATTACGAGATCCGGCCACAGGCAAACTGTCGTCGATCAAACGTGTCGACATCGAAGAAGAGATCGCGGGTAGTACGGTAATGCCTGCTGGACTCACAGCAGCAATGACCTCGCAACAGCGGCTTGATCTGATTCGATTCCTCAGCGAACTCGGACGCGACGGCAAACCATTGACTAAAGATCTGCAGCAGGCGATCGCTCACAGCCAAGTGCACGGTCCGGCCGAGTTCCCTTTCACGAAGGAACCAATGGCGTCGGGGCATTGGTTCAACGCATCGTTGCCGGTGAATCGCGATCGATTGTACGACTTCTACACCAAGCAGGCCGAATACTTTCGGGATCAGCATCATAAGCCGATGCTGATCGCACAGTTTCCGGGTCTCGACGGCGGCAAACAAGGCCATTGGGGAAATCAGAATGAAGCCGTCTGGGCTGACGGCCGCTGGAATGAAGCTGATCTGGGTTCTGTGCTCGGCGGAGTGTTTTCCGGGAACGGCAAAACAGTCGCACGGGCCGTTTGCGTGCGACTTGGTGACAATGGTGAATTGTCAGCGTGCTTCAATCCAGACACGCTGACGTACGACGCTGTCTGGTCAGGCGGTTTTGTGAATTTTGATTCCGTGCGGCACGGTTTCGTAAGCGGTGTGCGAATGGCAGGAACGCCGGTTGCGATTGAAAAACAGTCGCCCCCGGATAAGCCGTTCAAGTACCACGGATTTTACCGTCACGGCACTCGCGTCGTGTTTGCTTATCGCATTGGCGATGCTGAATATCTCGATGCACCCTGGGTGACCAATGGAAAATTTGTGCGTGACGTTGCAGCAGCCGATCAGCATCCGCTGCGAAAACTGACGACGGGTGGACCCGCTCAATGGCCACAAGAAGTTGATACAAAAATCACACCGGGAACAGGTCGTCCATACGCCATCGATACGATCGCATTGCCATACGACAATCCATGGAAGGCGCCGATGTTTTGCGGAGACCACGACTTTTTGCCTGACGGCAGCGGGTTGGTCTGCACAATGCAGGGTGATGTGTGGCATGTCT
>JAYVNW010000405.1:0-1607 GCA_043758225.1 Candidatus Kuenenia sp.
TTCCTGATCCTGCCACAGGCTCAGGTGGCTGAGTTCTTCGCAATGAAAACTGACAACTACGACCGCTTCATTCGCGGCTTCCAGCGTCTCCGACAAAAACTCACTCGCGATCAGAATATGGTGTGAAGTCTTCAGATTTCCGTTGGCAGATTTCCGTTGGCAGTTGGCAGTGTTCAGGCACGTTACTTTGCTGGCGCAAAGCCCGCCGATTTCAACGCAGACAAGTAGTCATCTGGATGATTACAGTTCAGCAGGCTAGAGAGCGTCGGATCTATACTCCGCAAACTCTCCACAGGAACTTGCAGCGTGCAAACTTCATCAAACAGAGAAGCGGTCCGTAAACGATCTGCAGCTAACATTGACTCAACTGCAGACAACACGCGCGGTCGATAAACTGCTGCCAGTGGAAGATGGAACTGTCCGTCGTACGGAACAGCGATATCTGCTTCGCCGAGGCGATTGAACATTTCGCGAATGAAATCCGGCATCAACAACGGCACATCGCAACTCGTCATATAAACAACTTCGACGAATTCGGGCATGGAACGAAGTCCGGCAGCAAGTCCTTCGAGAGGGCCGCGGTCCGGATATTCATCCCGGGAAATAATCACAGCCGCAGGCAGTCCAGGAAGGATCTGACCCTGAGCTGCCACAACCACCGTCGCGGCAGGCTCAACAACCTCAACCAGAATCCGGACCATACGCTGCAGCATCATTTCAGGGCCGAACGGCAACGTCGCTTTGTCGCGTCCCATGCGCCGAGACTGGCCACCACAAAGAACAATTGCCCCACGTTTCATTTCGAATCGCCCGAACAATGTAAACAAGCTCTGAATGGAAGACAGCGGTTTGAATGTTGCAGGACGGGACTCTAGTACTCTGTCAACAACGAAACGAAAAGTGGTGGCTCAGGAAAGGGGTCAGGAACCAATAGTGTGGAGCACTCTTCGGGCCATTTGGCTATTAGTTCCTGATTCCTTTTCTGAGCCTTGACAGAGCCCTGGTCCTGTCCTGATCCGATTGTGTCCAGACGGGGCTCGAGACCCGTCCTACAATAAATCACGCAGATGAAAATGATGCCTGCCAAGTTTTCCGCCATAGTTGCCGGCTGTGATCCGGATAATATTGGGACAGGTCGCCGCTGCGTGTAACCCTCGCTTCATCGCGGACTGAACGGCTTCAAAGGCAAGTCCATCGATCACGATTTCATAGACAGCGTTACAGTTTAACGGCAGTTCCGTTTCCGTCATCGCTCGCAGAGTTGGGCAGTAAGCGTCGTTTGTGCTGGCCTTAAGTTTTGGATATCTGGAACCAACCTTGCTGCCGGAACGCACAATACCGCCAGGGAAGGGCAGGGCCACATCGACTCCGGTTGCGATCGCGGCAACCGCTGCTTCGGCGGCTGTCAGGGCAGCAGCGGAGTTGGTACCACAGATCAGTAAGTTGCCGCCTGCAACTCCCGTGATCGTGCCAAAGTAATCCTCACAAACAAATTCGCCGTCCATTGTTGGGATTCGCCAATAGCGCCGATTATCAATTTTCTTTGCGATCTGAAAACCGTCTCCAAAATACCGGATTCCGCCGCCAATGCGGATCTGTTTTTCTTT
>JAYVNW010000406.1:0-6011 GCA_043758225.1 Candidatus Kuenenia sp.
CCAGAGTAGGTAACCAAATGTAGGACGGAACTCCAGTTCCGTCCTGATAGAGGCAGCAACTTTCATCAGGACGGGTCTGGAGACCCTATCCTACAAACATTGCAACACTACTCAATACAACCTCAAGCTCAACAAGGACACCAATGTCATCCACAGCGACGGCTCCAGTACTTCAATCCGATGATGTCGCCGCGATCGATGAATTGCGCGACGTCTACCGCAGGCTCAGGAGCGAGCTGTCAAAAATCATTGTGGGACAGGATCAAGTCATTGAACAACTCGCCATCTGTCTATTCGGTCGTGGCCACGCGTTGCTGATGGGTGTGCCGGGACTTGCCAAGACATTGCTTGTCAGTCGCATTGCTGAAACGATGTCGCTGAGCTTTAGTCGTATACAATTCACTCCCGACCTGATGCCGATGGACATTACAGGCACAGACATTCTGCAGGAAACATCGGACCGTCGCCGCGAATTTGAATTCGTCAAAGGCCCGGTATTCGCAAATATTGTGCTGGCCGATGAAATCAATCGCGCCCCATCGAAGACACAGGCCGCGATGCTGGAAGCCATGCAGGAACATCGAGTCACCGTTGTCGGGCGACCGTATCCTCTCGAACCGCCGTTCTTTGTGCTGGCCACACAGAACCCTGTTGAACAGGAAGGCACGTATCCCTTGCCCGAAGCTCAGCTGGACCGCTTCATGTTTCTGATCAACGTAGATTATCCGTCGCGTGCCGAAGAAATTGAGATCGCTCGCACAACAACTGGTGGCACAGTGCCGCGACTGGATCATATCGTTGACGCCGGGTCCGTGCTGAGGTTTCAGGAATTAGTGCGACGAGTTCCGGTGCCCCAGCACATATACGAATTCGCCGTGGACCTTGTGCGGCGGACGCGACCAAAACTTCATGAATCTCCTGAGTGGCTGAAGCCTCTGGTTTCCTGGGGCGCGGGGCCGCGAGCTGTGCAGTACATGATTCTGGGAGCGAAATCACGAGCAGCGTTGACGGGCAGTTATATGGTTCGCATGGAAGACATCATGGCCGTTGCTGAACCAGTGTTGACGCATCGCGTATTGACGACGTTCAACGCCGAATCAGAAGGGATTACCAGCAACGATATTATCGATCGTCTGGTGAAAGAGCTGAACGACGAACAAGTGCGTTAAGTTCGGCGAGCGGTGCGGCGTCAGCCTACCGGTACTTTGAAATTTGAAATTTGAAATTTGAAAACCTTCATGCATGCGTAACTTCGTTGATCCTAAAGTCGTCTCCCGTCTGCGCGGACTTGCACTCGATGCGCGGACGCCGATGATTGGCAGCGTGTCCGGCCGACATCGCAGTCCGACGCGTGGTTCGAGTCTGGAATTCTCGGAATATCGCAAATACGTCCCGGGTGATGACACGCGGCGACTGGACTGGCGAGCCTGGGGGCGCAGCGATCGCTTTTACATCAAAGAATATGAAGCCGACACGAACCTGCGACTGTGTCTTGTTGTCGATGTCAGCGGTTCAATGAACTACGGACCGGAGGGCAGCACGGCCGAAGGCGCCACAAAGCTTGACTACGCGCGGCGACTGGGCGGTACACTGGCTTATCTGGCCTCTGGCCAGGGCGATGCGGTTGGTTTGTATTCCGCAGGTAAAACGTTTCAGAAAGAAATTCGACCAAAACGCAGCGGAGCCCATTTGAAATTTGTGCTCGACGAACTAGGAAATATGATAGCAGAGGGTGAAACCGGTTTGCCGGAAGCGTTGCATCAAGCCGCTGAACGAATCGCTCAGCGAGCGCTTGTGGTTGTGATTTCCGATCTGTTCATGGACCCGGAAGTTCTGAAGGGGGCATTTCAGCATTTACGCTTTCGAAAACACGACGTTGCCGTATTTCACCTTGTCGAGCAAAATGAGATTGATTTCCAGTTTGATCGTCCCGTTCGTTTCGTCGATCTGGAAGGCGCTGGCCCGATGCTTGTTGATCCCACCACAATTGCCAAACAGTATCGCCAGGCCGTACAAAAATGGCTGGAACAGCTACGCATCGTTTTTCGAGACTCCGCAGTGGATTATCATCGCGTGAATATTGAGGAGAACTATTCTGATGTGCTGGCGAGGTTTTTGCTGGCAAGGAAGAAATGAATGACAGATTCCGTGTTAGAACTTAACCATCATAACGAAGCCCGAGCTTTATTTGGTCTGCGTGATGAAAACCTGCGCCGTCTGTGTCATATGACCGGCGCACAAGTTGTGCTGCGGGGCAGTCAGGTCCGGATCAGTGGTGAACCGGACCAAGTTCATCAGTGTCTTGAAACACTGCAACGATGGCGCGAAATCGTGCAGGAAAATTCAGAACTCGCGCCGTCAGATATTACTAGCTCGCTCGGCGAAGACCCGGCAGGAAAACATAAAATGATTCGCTCTGAATCTCAGAACTTCAACCCATCGGAAAATGGTGGTTATTTCACCGGACGCAGTGCCCCGGATTTGCGGTCAAGCCGCGATCGCGTCGGTCAGATTAAAGCCAAAACCGATGGTCAGAAAAAATACATGGACGCCATGCGCGACAAGGAACTTGTCCTGTGTGACGGACCTGCCGGTTCTGGAAAGACATATCTCGCAGTTGCCCTCGCGCTGGAAGCTCTCCGTTCGGAACAGGTTCGAAAGATCGTACTGGTTCGTCCGGCCGTCGAAGCGGGCGAAAAACTGGGATTCCTCCCGGGCGACATGATCGCCAAAGTCAACCCGTTCCTGCGCCCACTGCTGGATGCAATCAACGATATGCTGGATCCGGAACAAGTCCGCCGTTATCTGGCCAATGACGTGATCGAAATCGTGCCGCTGGCGTTTATGCGAGGTCGTACTTTGAACGATACGTTTATGATCCTGGACGAGGCTCAAAACACTACTTGCACGCAAATGAAGATGTTTTTGACACGTATGGGACTGAATTCCCGAATTGTCGTGACAGGGGATTCCACACAAATTGACCTCGAAAAAGGCGTTGAAAGCGGCCTGAAAGACGGGATCCTGCGGCTTTCTCACATACCTGGGGTTGCGATTGTTCGTCTGAATGGACAGGATATTGTCCGCCATCGACTGGTTCGAGAGATTGTTTCGGCGTACGAAACAGGGACAGACCGGGATCCTGCAAGATCCTGATCCGTCAGATTCTCTCATCTCCGTCTGCGAGTCGGACGCAAATCCGTCGGCAATCACATCTCCATGTCGTTTTTTGGAACCCGTCGGCCGCGTCAGTCACAAGCTCGCGTCTTTCGCCCAACTCCGTCGCTCTGGGATCGATTGATTGCGGCCTTCCGCGATTACCGCGTACTGTCGCAAGTGTTAATAGCGATGTTGGCTGTGTTCTCGCTGCTCTGCGCGCTACAGGCGTGGAAACCTCGCTTTCACTATCGCGCTGGCCAGTTCTCTGATGTCGGCGTTCAGTCGCGAATTGACTTCGAAGTCGAAAATGTCGCAGAGACGCAACGCATTCGACGCGAAGCTGAAGCCGCCGCACCCCTTGTGCTCATTCAGGAACAGGACGTCATTGATCGACTGACTTCGCAACTGCGAGCTCAGTTGAGCGAAGTGTCGAACGCGGACTCTGTAAACAAGCTTCCGCCAACAACACTGGAAGCTTTTGGCTTTTCAGAGCTGCCGGTAAATCAACGTGATGTTGCATTCAGTTTGCTCCGCAACCCTTTGCAGGACGCAGATGAATCATCAGGAAAACGTCTGGACGAACTTATCGCCGAAGTTGGAAAGCTTCTGGCTGACGCTCGCAATCTCGGTGTCATCGCTATTCAGGACGCGAAGCGATTGATTGGTGACCCGCTGGACGATCCGACACCCGTGCATCGAAATCGATCAATCAAGGTCGTCAACCAAACAGGTAAACTGATACAGAACGGAGTACTGGCCGATGTCCTGTTGCAGGAGCAATTGCGAGAGACTGGACGGCTCGGAAAGCTGTGGCCGAGTCTGACCAATCTGTCCGTAATTAAGCCGCAGATTGAATTCTGGCTACAGCGGAATCTGAAGAATCAACTGCAACTCGATCCTGCTGCGACCAAAGCAGAACTAATTGCCGCATCAGAAGGCGCTCGGCATCGCTTTGATCGATATCCTCACGAAACTGTGCTGATAACGGCAGGAGATCAACTGACCGAAACGGAAAAAGGACTTGGGATTCTACGGTTGGAATACGACGCCTATGTGCAGAGCATCACACAGTGGCAACGCCTGACTCAAATCAATGGCATCGGCACGCTGGTGCTGCTTTTGGTTGTACTATTTGGCGTGTTCCTGAAGTATTTCGCTCCCGAGATGCTGGAAGAGAATTCGCGGCTGCTGATCTTCGTCGGCATGTGTTCCACTGCAGTCTTCCTGAGTTGCGTGATGAGTACAGATCCGTGGCGTGCTGAAATCATTCCGATCCTTGCCACTGTAATGATCACGGCCATTGTTTACAGCCAGGTCGTTGCGATCCTGACAGCGTTTCTGCTTTCGCTGCTGGTGTCGATGGCAACACTCGGTGACATCGGACACTTTCTGACCCTGATGACGATTTGCGTGACATCAACCATTCCGCTGCGTCGTATTAAGTCCCGTCTGGTGATGGTCAAAGCGGGATTCCTGGTCGCGACCGTTTCGTTTTACGCGGTTTGGAGCACCAGTGTCATTCAGGCCGAAGGCAACGCCGAGGCATGGCGAAATCTGGCGATCGTTGTGACGGGGCTGAAGTTTGCTGGCTGGTCGCTGGTTTGCTGCTATCTGGTCGCGGGAAGTCTGCCATTTATCGAACAGGCATTCGGTATAGTGACGGACATCAGTCTGCTGGAACTCACCGGTGTTTCGCACCCGCTGCTCCAGGAACTTGCCCGCCGCGCGCCAGGAACATACAACCATTCGATGACAGTTGCGTCTCTCGCCGAAGCCGCCGCCGAAGCGATCGGTGCGAATGGTCTGCTGACTCGCGTGGGTGCGTATTTCCATGACATCGGCAAGATGCTGAAACCGGAATACTTCATCGAAAACATGACGGAAGGTTCAGAGAATCACCACAAATCGCTCGCGCCGGCGATGAGTACGCTTATTATCATCGGCCATGTGAAAGACGGTCTGGAACTCGCAGAAGAAAACAACTTGCCGGAGCCTCTGGTCAACTTTATCGAACAGCATCACGGCACGACGCTCGTTGAGTACTTCTATCACGAAGCGACTCGCAAAGCCGACGTCGATCACCGCACCGACGCCAGTGAATCTACGTTTCGGTATCCAGGACCAAAACCGCAGACTCGCGAAACGGCCGTGCTGATGCTGGCCGACGCTGTTGAAAGCGCAAGTCGTACGCTGAAAGAGCCGACACCAAAACGAGTGCAGTCACTTGTGCATGAGATCACGATGAAACGCCTGCTCGATGGACAGTTTGATGAATGCAATCTGCAGCTGAACGAAATTCGAATCGTCGAAGAGTCTTTGATCAAGTCGTTGCTCGCCGCTCATCACGGTCGTGTCCGATATCCAGGCCAGCGAACAGCGTAAAACCATGGCGTTCGAAATCGATATTTCAAATGACCAGAAATTCATTCAGATTGACATCAAACAACTGACTCACGCCATTGCACATGCACTGCAGGTTGAGCAAGTTGCGTCGGCTGTGATTAGTGTGTCGATTGTCGATAACGCCGCGATTCATGCGATAAACCGCGAACATCTGCAGCACGATTATCCAACCGACGTCATCAGCTTTCAGCTCGACTTCGCAATTCCAGGCGATGGCGACGATTTTGAAGATGATGATGAAAGTACAGTTGAACATCAATCCGTTGAGCCTCGTTCAGAACTGCGTGCTCAAGGCGCGAGGATCGAAGGGGAAATCATCGCCAGCGCGCAGATGGCTGTCGACATGGCCGCGTCCGGACAATGGACGGCGATGAATGAACTCATGCTGTATGTGGTGCACGGACTGCTCCATCTCTGCGGCTACGACGATCTGACGGCTGACGAAAAGC
>JAYVNW010000407.1:0-5647 GCA_043758225.1 Candidatus Kuenenia sp.
AAGTCATTCAAGTTTGCGGACTTCGCGGCACTAGCCGACGTTGATGCCAACGTCCTTGGAGCAAACATTGAGAAGGTGGAGAAAGGTCAAGGCAAAAAACCGGACTCATACAAGGACTATCGCAAGATCCTCGACCGCAAAGACATCGACGCCGTCATGATTGCGACGCCTGATCACTGGCATACCAAGATCGCCGTGGAAGCGATGCTTGCGGGCAAAGACGTTTACTGCGAAAAGCCGCTGACTCTGACGATCGCTGAAGGTAAGCTGATTGAGAAAATCGTTAAGCAAACAGGCCGAGTGTTCCAGGTCGGTACGATGCAGCGAACAGAATTGGACAATCGTTTCCTGCAAGCGGTCGCCTTGGTCAAAGCCGGACGCATCGGCAAGGTTCAACGAGTCACATGCGGCATTGACAGCATGGAAGCATCGCCCGTTATTCCTGTCGTCGGTGTTCCCGAAGGACTCGACTGGGACATGTGGCTTGGCCCGGCACCGAAAGTCGATTACCGAGCACTTCCTCAACTGCGTGAAGGATACGGCGGCGGCGTGCCGCTGTTCAGCAACTGTCACTACTCATTCCGCAACTGGCATGAATACTCGGGCGGCAAGCTGACCGACTGGGGTGCGCACCATGTGGACATCGCCTGCTGGGCTCTGGGAGCCACAGACACCGGCCCAGGCAAAGTGACACCGGTCGAATTCAAATTGCCAGTTGAATACAAGGACGGGCAGCCAGTGGTTCATGATCAGTACAACGCCGCGACCAGCTTCAAGATTAAAGTCGATATGCCAAACGACGTCGAAATGATTATCACAAGCTCGGGCGACAATGGCATTTTGTTCGAAGGAACGGAGGGTCGCTTCTTCGTCAATCGAGGCAAGATTGTCGGCGCACCGATTGAAGCTCTCAAAGACAAGCCACTGCCAGACGACGCCATCGAAAAAGTCTACGGTGGCCCTGTCAGCGAAAACCACACCGCCAACTTTACGGAAGCGATGAAGTCTCGCAAGCAGCCAATCTCCGACGTCTGGTCTCACAACCGCATGCTGGAAATCTGCCACCTCAGCAACATCGCCATGCGCCTGAACCGCCCTCTCAACTGGGACGCCGCCAAGCGCGAAATCACTGGCGACGATCAGGCGAACTCATTCCTGTCGCGAGAAAATCGCAAGGGATTTGAGATCAACATGTAGGTTGATTCGTGACTGAACGCGGGATTCAATTGGTTGGCCGGGGCTGGACTGAGCGTATGCGAAGGAAGCCCCGGCAATTTGTGGCATAGCGTCGGTACCGATCAGCGTTCGACGGAGGCAAGCCCTACAATGACAGGTGATTTCTGAAGGATCGTTTCTGGCTTTGATCTGCGATTTCCGGGGACGAGCCGGCATGAAGGCGAACATACATCGAATAAACGATCCTCATCGAAAACGCAGCAATTCCGGATCTCGAGCCAATCATTTGATTCGCGAACGGAAGCCAAAACCATTCAGCAGATACTTTTCAATCGACAGCGTTGGCAATGCGCCGCGAGACGCTGTACGTTGCAGAACAACTCGACCATCACAAAATAGCGGACGCGAATTTACAGGACCGGCTTAAAAAATATCAGATCTCATGTCCGGAAGTCGATTTATCGCGCATGCAAAGAATGTCGCACGGGGTGTTCTGGTATAACCTGCATCTGGTCTTCGTACATCGAGAGCGGTGGAATGAAGTTCGCCACACGGTCTTAGATCGAATGTAGTCCGATGATGCTGGCCGTTGCGAACAGGACTCTTCAACGCTTCCTATTCGCCGTTTTCTCCGATTATCAGCGCCGATTAGCGTTCGTTGGTGGTTTCAAAACAAATTGTGCTGTAACTCGGAATCCGAGTCTGTAAGATCCATTCTGGCGGGGAAATCGACTATACCGTACGCTTCAATCCCGCCCAAATCAACGAATCCCCGCAATTCTATATGCTCTCGCCCTCGCGTTTCACCTCGTTCTTGATCGTGCTGTCACTGCTGGCTAACGTAAGTTTGAGTCCGTCATTGGCGAGCGGGGGATGTCAATCTCCTGATGAGCAGAACGATGAAGCTGCTGACATTCAAACATATCGACAGTTTCTAAAAGTGCTGCTCGGCAATCCTCGATTTGGCACGGCGTACGATCGTGTCTACGAGTTTCATTCCAACCGGGGCACGTTGCAGATATTTCACGATGCGCTAGCCGATGCGGCCGGATTGCCGGATCTCAAAGCCGACGATGGGGCCAAGACGGAGGGTGTGATTCCGGAATTCACCGCAGCACCAGATCCCGGCAAAGCAGCAGTGCTGACAGGCATGTTGGACCTTCAGCATGTTCAGGGACCAGCTGCGGTCGCGGCGTTTGAAAAGGCTGTGAAGCTCCGCCCGGAGGACGCGATTGCCAACTGGTATCTGGGCAAATCGCTCGTGATGAACCGGCAACTTGATTCAGCTCCGACAAAGTTTGAAAAAGCGATCGCGTGTCGGCCTGCGAAGACAGATCTCCTGGAAATCTACAAAGAACTGGCACGCACACTGCAACGTTCTCAGCAGGATGCCAAGGCGCTGGCAGCGTGGCAACAATTGGAGAACCTGTTTCCCGGCGATCTGCGAGTGAAAGAACAAATCGCTACTGCGTTGGCTCAGGACGGTCGCTGGCAGGATGCGTTAACACGCTATGAAGCGATGGCAAAGGATTCGAAAAATCCCGATCAGCGAGTTCAGGCGATTTTGTCTGCCAGCGATTTGATGATTCAGCTTGGCCGACAGCAGGATGCGATCAAGCTGCTGGAAACGCAGTTGGTAACGCTCGACGCCGACAGTTGGTTGTACAAAGAAATCCGACGCCGCATCGAAGCCACGTTTCGGGGTCGTGATGATTTGACTGGGCTGGTGGTGTACTACAAAAATTGGATCAAACAACATTCCGAAGACGTCGATGCGATGGCTCGGCTGGGTCGCACGTTTTCTTTGCAGAATCAAACGGCGGAAGCAGCCACTTGGTATCGCAAGGCGATTGAGTTGGCTCCGACGAATGTTGCACTTCGTGAGTCGCTGATCGAACAGCTGGTGCGAGACAATCGCCTTTCCGACGCGATTGTTCAGTACGAGCAGATGTCGAAGTTTGATGTGGGCAATCTGGATCATATCGAAGCCTGGGGCCAGTTGTATTTGTCAAATAAAGAATTGCCGTTGGAGCAACGTCAAGCAAAAGCAACTGCCGTTTGGGAACGGTTGCTCACGAACCGCGCTGAAGATTCCGTAACGATCGCGCGACTGGCGTCTTTGTTGCGACGAGCCGAATTGCGTGACCGAGCGATTACGTTGTATCGATCGGCGATTGAAAAATCTCCGAACGATCCGCAGTTTCGCGAGTATCTTGGTGAGTATCTGCATCAGCTGCAGCGGACCGATGAAGCGGTCGTTGTTTGGAATGAGATCGCTGCGGGGGATCGACGGTCGAAGGCGAATCTGATTCGTCTGGCCGAGGTCCTGAATCGCTTTGGCCAGATTGAGCCTGCACTAGCAGCGATGCGTGGTGCATGTGGGTTGAATCCTGATCCGAGGGAGCGGATTCAATTTGCAGAGATGTTGCGAGAAGCTGCAGGCCGAACCGACGTTCCAGTGAATCCGCAGCAGCCTGCTCAGTCTGGCCTACATGACTTCTTTAAAGAAGCTTTTAAACAGCTCGACGTTGCAGAGCAATCGGCCGAAAGCTCCGACGAGCGTCAACAGATTCTACGTGAGCGAATCAAAACTCTCATCGCCGCCGGGAAACTCGACGAACAAACGGATCTGCTGGCAACAGAACTTAATGCAGGCACTGATATCAAAAGCGACACGGATATCAAAAGCGACGCAAAGGTCACCGCCGAACGCTGGCGCACGCTGGCCTTGTATCAGGACGCGGCCGAAAAGCTCAACGAGGCCACAGCTTCGGCGATGAAGGTTGTCCATCTTGAACCGCAATCAATCCCGGGCTGGGCAATCCTCGCCGATCTCTACGAACGCACTGGGCGACTTGGCGATGCCGTCGATGCGATGAAAAAACTCGCCGCGCTCGATCGACGCGGAATCTCAGAATACCTCAGCAAAACCGCGAGGTTTCAAGTCCGCCTGGGTGAATTTGATAACGCGCTCAAAACGGGCCGCGACGTCATCAAAGCCACACCAGGAAATCCGGAAGCGTATCAGTTTTTCGCCGACCTGGCGTTTGAAGCTGGCCAGACAAACGCCGCAGTTGATGCACTTCGTCAGGCCGTGAGAGTCAACCCCGGCGACGAAGCATGCCTCCGTGCGCTCGCGAAAACTCTAGCGGACGAATTTCAGACGCCCGAGGCCATTGATCTCTATTGGCGAGCTTTTGATAAGGCTCAGGATCTCGAAAGCCAAACGAACATTGTCGCGTCGTTGAGCAATCTCTACCTTCGCAGCGACCAGTTTCCGAAACTCATTGAGCGTCTGGAACTCCGCAGTCGTGAACTGAATCTGCCCACAGAGATGACTCGCTGCATTGCGACGGCATATCGCGAAGCGGGTGATTTTCGGAAGTCGCGGGAGGTGATGGAACGTCTGATGATCGATGAATCGCAGAACGTTGGGCTGATAAAAGAACTTCGTGCACTCGCCGAACAGGAACACAACACTCCGCAGATGGAACAGTATCAGCGGCAAATCGTCGAACTCACCAATGCTGATGAGGAACGACGACTGTTGATCACGATTCTGGGACAGGAAAGTCGCTACGATGAAGCGGCTAAGGAGCGATTGCGTCTGGCCGAAAGCCGCACCGATCGCGTCGATGTCTTGAAGGAAATCGACATTCTTGTTTCGGGTGGATATGACGACGTTGCGGAGATGCTGTGTCAGCGATTACTCGAATCGTCACCGGATGACTGGGAAGCGTTGAATGCTTATCGCGGGATCCTGCTGCGTCGGCATCAACTGGCCGAAGCACGGGACGTGAATCGCCGCATCATTCGTCTGGCGATGGATTTCGATATTTCATCGGTGATCACTGCTCCGGCGACGAACTCAGCGCCGACGATCGACACGGCCGAATCGTTTTCAGCGTGGCTGATTGATTCGGCAGAAAATCCGGCGGGCTCATTTGGAGCGGTGTATTGCGAATCCGCCACATCGCTTGTTTTTCGCATCGGCGCAACGCCGACGAAGGAAGACATCGACAGCGTCTTTGCCTCGCATCTTGCTGAACGGGATCAGCTTCGACTGGCGGCCTATTTGACTCGATATGTGACCGCGCGAACTCCGGCCAGCAGTGAATTATGGACGGCGATGGAGACTTTTCTTGAAGGTCGGCCAAGTGATGCTCGAACCGCCATTCAACTCTACGTGACGTGCCAACGCTATGCGGCCAATGATCTCACTGCAGAAGGTCAGCAACAACTCAAGGTACGTGCGATGCAGTTGCTGAAGACGCTCATTGGAGAATCTCCAGCATGGCTGAATCAAAACAGTCTGCCGATACTGCCGCTGCTTCCAAAGGACGGATCTGAGTCAGACATTTCGGCGTTCGTCAAACAACAGCTGACTGCCGAAAGTCGAATTTCAGAACTCGGAGCGTTGTGGTCGGTCGCAAACACAGTGCAATCGGGCGAGATATTGAAGCACATGTTC
>JAYVNW010000408.1:0-9650 GCA_043758225.1 Candidatus Kuenenia sp.
GATGGTCCGATTATACCGGCACTGAGGTTCAGAGCGGCAAGGAAAAACGATCCGCGATTACCGGCAGTTTCTGCGAGTCCAGGCCTCAGCGTGGCGGGAATTGCCTCCGATAAATAGGTTGGATTCTTCGCCGTTCCTTCCGCAGGCTGACAAGCATGACCCAAACGACTCGACAGAAGCGAACCACCGCATCTTCATCAAAACTCCAGACCCCACTGGAAACGTATCTCAGGGAAATCAATGAGACCGCGTTGTTGACCGCAAACGACGAAAAGGAACTGTCAAACCGCATTTCTGCCGGTGACGGTGCCGCTCGAGACCGCATGGTTCGTGCCAATCTGCGTCTGGTTGTCAACATTGCACGCGGGTATTCGGGAAAAGGTCTGCCATTGCAGGACTTGATCGAAGAGGGCAACCTTGGGCTACTGCGTGCGGTCGAAGGTTTCGATCCGAACATGAATACACGCTTCAGCACGTACGCAAGCTACTGGATCAAACAATCGATTAAACGAGCGTTAGTGAATTCGGCAAAGACCATTCGTATCCCTGCGTACATGGTGGAATTGTTGTCAAAATGGCGACGAGCGTCTGCGAAACTCACAGAAGAACTCAACTGCACGCCGACAGCTGAAGATATCGCAAGAGAGCTGGGCATCCCCAAGAAGAAGTTGCGGATCGTCAAAAAGGCAATCACGCTGTACAACGCCTCGCCCCAGGCGGAACAGGAAGAGTCCGGGATGACATTGGGCGACATCATCCCGGACGATCGAGTTCGCGGTCCGGAAGACGAACTCATCAATAGCGACAATCTGACGCATGTCTCACGTCTGCTGGATGAAATGGATCCACGCGAGGCCACGATTCTTCGGATGAGATTCGGTCTTGATGACAGCGAACCACAAACACTGAAAGAGATCGGCGAATCGCTTGGCCTGACCCGTGAGCGCGTTCGGCAGATTGAGAGCGAAGCACTGCGACGGCTTTACCGCAATCTGAGTGGTGACACATAGAAGTCGGTTCTCGTTCGCAGGACGGCCTTCTCCGGCCGTCCTGCTCAACAAGGTCTCCTCAACCGGTTTCTACCGCACGGTTGGGCAATTGTTCAGATTACGGATGTAAAGATTGCGATACCAGACTTCACTGCCATGATCGGTCAGCATAATCCGTCCGGAAAAATTCTTACCAAAGCCCGCAGTATCTTTGAACTTGCTGGCTTTGATGGCTTCTGAAAAATGCTGCGAATCTGTGTCTTCGTCGATGATCAAATTGCCATTCAACCAATGACGAAGGCGATTGTTCTGCACGATGATGCGACCTGAACTCCACTCATTCAGCGGCAGATAGCGTCGTTCAAACACTGGATTAGAACGGTCAACTAAATCGTACAGGGAAGCCGTATAGTGCTTCGCTGGCAGCTTTGGAAAAGCGGCGTCATCCTGAATTTGATATTCAGGTCCAAGCCAGGACGAACCGTACTTCTGCACTCGATACTTGATCCCATTGTTGCCGTTCTCTGAGATCCGAAAGTCGAACCACAAATCAAAATTCTGATATTCTTCGCGCGTAAGAATATTGTCGCCCTTGCCTACCAGATGCAGCGATCCATCTGCATCAAAATTCCAGCCCTTCTCGACAGTGCCGCCATTCGGCAGATTCCAAAGGTGCAACGATCGATCGGGGATCAGGTTGGTGTAGGTTTGAGCAATTGCATTTTCCGCAAAACTCAACAGCAAAACGCTGGCGGCAAGGGAAAGAAGTCTATTCATTGGAACTCCGAGTGGGCTTGGGGAGGCAGAATAAGTGTGAAGAAAAGTTTGCGTTTGTTGTATGTTGTACCGGTCGCAGAAAAGTTACCACAGGTCAAAACGCTGAAATTAGCTTTTGATGGATGCTGATTCCATCGCAAAAGGCATCTGTGCGATTGGAATCACTACAAACGGCGAGATCAGATTGCAATTCGCTTTTAATAACCGTCCGCGACCGTATCTACGTCAAAACGAATCGGTTCGAGATTGAGCCGCAATCGACATTCATCCAGCATTGCCTGAGTCGCACTGGCACCAATGCGTGTGACGCCTATTTCAAGACACTGTAACAGAGCGTCCATGTCCCGCACACCACCGGCGGCTTTCACTTGAACATTGGCCGCCGAATGTTTTCTCATGAGCCGCAGATCATCCATCGTCGCACCGCCAGTACCGTAGCCAGTCGATGTCTTTACCCAGTCGGCGTTAAGTTCACTGCAGATTTCGCAAAGTTGAATCTTCTGATCGTCCGCCAGATAGCAGTTTTCAAAAATGACTTTCACCTTCTGACCGGCGGCGTGAGTGATATCAATAACGGCTTGAATGTCCTGTCGCACATAGTCCCAGTCGCCGCTGAGAACGCGGCTGATGTTACACACCATGTCAAGCTCTTCGCCCCCGTCTGCTAACGATCGCTTAGCTTCCTCGACTTTCACTGCTGTTGTATGTCCTCCATGTGGGAACCCGATGACTGTGCTTGCTTTGACGCCGGAGCCTTTCAGAATCTGTGCACAACGCTTCAGATAGTGTGGCTGGATACATACACTTCCTGCTTTAAAAACGACGGCCATGCGGCACCCGGATTCGAAATCCTCAAATGTCAAAGTTGGCTTGAGCAACGAATGATCGATCATTCGCGAAATATCTTCGTAGGTGTAGTTCATCAGCGTGTACTCGGAATGGTTGAATGAAGTCGGGTGACGATCCTGATTATGTCAGATCGAGCGAATTCTGTCATATGTCTGCGATCTTGCGCTGCCCGAAATTTCCGAACCTTCGATCTAATTGTACGAAACCGGAACTGCGGTAAGTTGAGCGTTTTCGCCGGGTGTTTCCTGTCAGATCGGCGTTTCCGACTTGCAAAAGCCTGAATACTCGCAGAAATCGCCGAAGACATTCCTGTGAGGAATCACGATGAATTGCCTGCGCTCACGGCTGCTCAACAGTTGCCAATGACGCGATTGCCGGAGGGATGTCGGATGCAACTCGAACGAAAATCACTTATCGCCTGCACACTGCTTTTCCTGACAGGCTGTTCGGCTGTTCGTCAGATGCGTCAGGCCGCCGGCGAATATGATTCGCCTGATCGCGTTCCGATGCCCATCCGTCATGGTGACGAACTTGACACGCACAGAGACGACTACAAATACGAATACGAGTCAGCGCCTTCGCGTGGTGAAGAATCCGTTGCGCCACGATCAAGTTGGCCTCCAGAAGTCCCAATGCGCGAACCAACCCCTGCACCACCGGCGATCGGCGTCTCTCGTGTCAAGAGTGTGAGCTGGTTACGCCGGTTTGAAAATGATCCCACTCGAAATACATGTGGCGACGATCGCAGTATCGATGGTTGTACGATTGGAAGTACTTCACCTCTTTATCCCGATTATTTCACGGAAGGCTGTGTCACGCCGCCTCTTACGAACATGGCTCCTTCACTGGGCAACCGCGAAAAAACAAACGTTGTCGAAGTTATTCGCGGCTGGAATCTCAGAAGAAGAACTCCCGCATCGAAGCGAGTCCATACACCTCAAAACTGTGGCGAACAGACGCTAGCAACTCCCGGTTGTTCCGCTCCAGGTGGATGCGCCGGGAACGGGGGGAACATGCATAGCTTTCCAACACCAGATGCAAATCGCCGACCGGCCGGGGATTCAAAATCGCAGAGTTCAAGTTCTCGCAATGGCAGCCTGGCTGAACCATTTTCCGAGAATTGCTGGGAAGAGAGGAATACGCATCATGAGCATCCTGGATTCACTCCAGATGAATTGATGGAACTGCCGTCACATCTTAGGCAACATCCAGATCAGATGCCGCAGCGAGTTCCGCAAGTGCCCGACGCATCACAAATCGAAAGATCGCCTGCTTTGCATGTTCCGAAACCAGTGGCCGCTGACTCGTCTGTTCCCGCATCTGTAGAACAACAGGTCAATCCGGATTCGGTGAATATCAACGCACGACCGCCAATGTGGCCTCGCCTTGGACAACCCGCGCCAAAACCAGCAAGCCTGCAGGTCGATGCACCGTCGATGCATCAAGGTTCTGCTCTACCACTAATTCAACCTGGCCGAAGAATCTGACGCATGTCTTATTCCAGTGAAGCTGGACGACATCCGAAGGCCAGCGGATTCGAATCTGAACACATATCAATCTGCTGGCACAAGCAAACAAAGACTCGCAGGGCGAATCTCCACTTCGACTGGAAGTCTGGAGCAAGGATCTCCATCAACCTGAACTCCATGTATCGGTATGTCGTCAGGTGATGTCAAAGTCATTCTATTTGCGGCGAATTTTGTGAACTCATTTGAGCGAATTGGCAATCCTGATTTCAGTCGAACTGCGTGCCAGAAAATCTGCCAGCGAGTCGTACCATGGTAGACACGAACATTCAAAAGCCCGTCGTCTGGTGATGCTTCCGGTGCGAACGTCAGCCCGAATCCGTAACGCGGAATGTTCGTAACAATAACGTGTGTCCCCGTGACTATGTGGTTACGCTCCGAGTCAGACACTCGGATAGTTTGAGGTGACCAGGAAATAAAAGCGCGAAGGGATGGGAGTACATAGCCAAGACGGCGAATATTGCCCTTTCGGGAACTGTGTATGGCATGAACGATTTCGCCATCGACACCAACGCTGAGCATTAGCAGGAATCTTCGCCCGTTGGCGGATGCAGAATCGAACTGTCGAATCCTGCCAGATTCGATCACCGTGCTTATCTGACGACCGCAGCGACGCAGCTTGAGGTAACTTGCCAGCAGATTTTCCGTGCCTAATGGTAAAATGGCAATCGGACAACCCGGGTGTCGATTCACGACATCAGCAACGGTACCATCACCGCCAGCCGCCACAATACAACGCAGGTTTTTCTGGTGTTCCAATAGCGACAGGTAGGCATCAAGCTTTTCTCGCGATCGAAACATGCGGACGCGGTAATCTGCCCTCCGCAATGTCCGAACCAGAACCAGCAGCTCCTTCCTCCCGGCACCCGATCCGGAGCGCGGGTTGCGTTGAATCACAACAAGCCTTTTGTCATCAGGTATCGTGGAAGCGTTCAAGGCAATGTTCGGCTTCTTAATCACGATTCCGTGAGTTCCAGATACGGGTCGAGCCCCATGTTTTCGTATTGATCGAGTCGCATGCGTTCCTGCTTCAGCAAATGCTTGCGTTGCTTGCGGTGAGTCTTCTCAAGGAAACGCTGTACTCTCAAAAAATACCGATTCCACGTACGTCCAAGTTCACCCTGGCGATTCGCCATCGCCATACGCTGTTTTCGAAGTCGCTCTTTGGGTTCTCGACATCTCAGTAATTCGTCTTCCAGACTCAGAAAGAACTGGTACGAACCCGGGTCGCCCTGACGCGCGGAGCGACCGACCAGTTGGCGGTCGATTCGTTTTGAACTATGGATTTCGGTAGCGATCACATGCAAACCGCCAGCTTTGCGAACGTCTTCGTCGAGAATAATGTCGGTCCCGCGGCCGGCCATATTTGTCGCAATCATGACACTGCCCGCCTGGCCAGCCGACGATACGATTTCTGCTTCCTTTTCATGGTAGCGTGCGTTCAGAATCTGATAGGGAATCCGCTTGTCCTTGAGAAGCAGTCCAAGTGCTTCTGATGCCTCAACCGAAGGTGTACCAATCAGAATCGATCGCCCCTCTTTGATCTTGTCCTGCACTTCTTCGACGATCGCATCACGTTTAGCTTCCTGTGTTTTGAATACGCGAGTCGTCAGGCCCCTGCGAATGCATTTTTTATTCGTCGGGATCTTCGTTACTTTCAGACGATATGTTTTCTTCAATTCACCACGTGCCGGCAACGCAGTTCCCGTCATGCCCGCGAGATGAGAGTATTGTCGGAAGTAGCTTTGCACGGTCACACGTGCGGCTTCGCCAGTCGCAGCGGTAATCGGGACAAGCTCCTTGGCTTCGATCGCCTGATGCAGTCCGTCCTGCCATTTACGACCGTCCATGATACGCCCGGTCCCTTCATCGACGATGACCACTTTGTTTTCGACGATGACGTAATCGCGATCCAGCTCAAACGCATGCCGAGCGGTTAGAGCTTTTTCTACCTGCGTGTAGATGCGTTCGGTGTCCATGGAACTCAGTAACGATGGCTTTGACATCAGAACGACTTTGCGGCAACCAGCATCGGTGAGCCATGCAGTTCGGCGTTCTGGTTCATAAACATAGTCGCGTCTCGATTCCAGCTGAAAAGTCGCACGGTTGCTCCAGCGAAACAAGTTCACGGTTGCAGGCTCGTTCGGTTGTGTTAAACCGATAATCAAAGGCGTTCGGGCTTCATCAATCAGAATACTGTCCGCTTCGTCAATCAATGCGAAATAGTGGCCACGCTGAACTGGTTCCTCAGCACCCTGCAGCGTGCGAATATACCGTCGCATCTGATTTCCGCCGTCTTCGGACATGGCTCCTTTTCGAAGGCGGTCTCGCAGAAAATCAAAACCCATTTCTTTGCTGGTACCGTATGTGATATCTGCGGCATAGTTGGTGCGGCGTTCGTCAGGCTCCATAGAATCCAGAATCTTGCCGACCGTTAACCCCAGCTTCACTTGAACAGGTCCCATGGTGTCTGCGTCACGACTTGCAAGGTAATCATTGACAGTGACCACGTGACAGCCTTGTCCTGGCAGAGCTCGCAGGAATGCCGGCATCGTGGCCGTCAGCGTCTTTCCTTCGCCAGTCTGCATCTCTGCAATGTGACCTTCGAAGAGCGAGATTGCTCCCATGATTTGAACTTCGAAGTGCTGCATACCCAGGACTCGCCGAGCAGATTCGCGAACAAGTGCGTATGACTCGAGCATCAACTTTTCCAACGGAATGCCGGCTCTGGCTTCCCATCGTACTTTGCGGCCCCGGGTCAGCAACTCTTCGTCGGTGAGCTCCCGGAGCGTGTCGCTGAGCTGAATAATTTTCCTGGCCGTCGCGCGCCAGCGAGAACGCCGCGCGACTGAAGGAATAAAGCCCGTCTTGAGACCATGATAGATTTTGCTTGGGAGACTCATGTGCGCAATTGTATCAACGCTGATTTACTGAAAAAAGACCTGGTTTCAGCTCAATTCATGGCTTGAGCGAAAGTGTCAGTTTGAATACCTCACAAATTGGATCAACGCCGGATTCGGACGATGAATAGACGACGCACATCGTCAAATTCTCACGCTGACCGCCCGGGGAGACAATTTGCTCGATAGTTCCCACGAATCAGAAGCAACTTTCGGCGTGTCAAATCGATCCACAAGAGCTGTATCACAAACACTTTACAGCGTTGACAAAGGTTTGACATTTGCATGACGACGACAAAACACGCTGCTGTTGTGTAACTCCGATAGCGAGCGTATTGTTCATGAATTCTGCTGGACTTACAAACCAGCGACCTCTAACTATAATCCGCGTCGGTCACCAGAGTTTGCTCAAGAAACCGACGTGTTTGCCTTCCTTTACTAAATAACCAAGGGATTGATTTAATGAGCGTTTCCGCATCAACTCCTGCCACATCAAAGCTTGATGAAGAGCATTTGCTGACTGCTGTAGAAGTTAAACGTCAGAAGTCACAGGCCGATACCGACACCCTGGTCGCTGCTTTTCATCGAGACCAACTGCGCTGGAATAATGTCGATTGGGTTGTCGCTCTATTCCTGATCAGCGTCCACATGGGGGCTCTGGCGGCTCCATTCTTCTTCAGTTGGACTGGATTGGCCGTTTGTCTCGTGATGCATTGGGTCACTTGCAGCATCGGTATCTGCCTTGGCTACCACCGCTATTTATCACACAAATCCATGAAGCTGAAGGCTCCGGCAGAATTCGTTGCGATGGTTTGCGGATGCCTGTCCGGTGAAGGTTCACCGATGACATGGGCAGCAACGCATCGCCTTCATCATCATAAGTCAGACCTCGTAGGTGATCCTCATTCACCAATTCAGGTCAATGGCTGGTGGTCACATATTCTTTGGTTGTTTCCAAAGCGTACAACGGAATCAGGGAACGTTCTGTTTCGACGATATGTGCCGGAGCTTGTCGATCGCCCAATGATGCAATTCTTTGAGAAGACTTTCGCGTTGTGGCTATGGGGCGGCGGATTGGTGATGTTGGCAGCTGGCTGGATTCTGAGTGGCTGGCAAATGGGTGTTTCACTTCTCGTCTGGGGAATGTGCGTGCGAATGGTTGCGGCTTACCACAGCACATGGTTTGTGAATTCCGCTACACACCTTTGGGGATACCGCAACTACGATACTCGAGATCATTCACGCAATTTGTGGTGGGTTGCAATCCTTGCCTACGGCGAAGGCTGGCACAACAATCATCATGCCCATCCAGCAGTGGCTCCAGCGGGTCACAAGTGGTGGGAAGTGGATATCACGTGGTGGTCGATTCGACTGCTGCGAGCTGTTGGCCTGGCATACGACGTAAAAGACCGCATTCCAAAAGGTCGCCGAGCCGACGATGGCGACATTCCCCTCGAACATCTGGACGGTGCTCATTCGGAACTTCCAGCTTCACTCACCGAAGTTGCTGCGTAAGAATCTTCCCCTGCAACATCTGCGAATGGCAGTCGGGATCAATTATTGACGTTCACGGTGTTTCGCAGCACGAGACCGGAAAAGTAAGCCACGCTCAATTGAGCGTGGCTTTTTCATTCTACGCCAACAATGATCTGCCACCATCTTTAACCCTCAGCATACGAAAAGGTTTAGGCTCCCCGCAATAGACGTCCATGGTACAATTTGTTTCAATGCAGTCCTTCAGACGTTCCCGATCGTAATCGTTGAGCAGCCGTTGAAGCGTACCTGCAGCTACCGCCGCCAGACGGTGGATGAATAGAAATTTCCCACCGTCTGGCGTCGGTGGCAACGGTATTCGCGCCATGACACTTGTGTTTCGATACGTATTGACAATCATCGCCGGCTTCATGCTCGCAGACGAGGCCGTCGATTATCAAACTCAAATTCGGCATGTCTTTCAGGAGCGTTGTTTCGCCTGTCATGGTGCCTTGAAGGAGGAGAGTGGCTTTCGAATCGATACTGCAGCCACAGCCATCGCCGGAGGCGATTCTGGAGCCGCTATCTTCCCGGGGGATGCTGGTGCCAGCTTGTTGTGGAAACGAATTGCTGCGACCGATCCTGCAGAACGCATGCCGCCGGAGGGCGAGGCGCTTAAGGTCGCCGAGATCGACGCCATTCGACGCTGGATCAACCAAGGCGCTAAGGCTCCGGCTCACGAAACTCCGGAATCTGATCCGCGTGATCACTGGGCATACAGACCTCCAGTCCGGCCAGCGATTCCGCAAGCCAATGATCCTGCCTGGAACACCAATCCAATCGATTCGTTTATCGCCTCGGCGCGTGAGCGACGTGGCTTGACGGCCCAGCCTGCTGCCGACAAACGCATCTGGTTGCGGAGAGTATTTCTGGATCTTGTCGGATTGCCGCCAACACTCGAGGAACAATCAGCGTTCCTGAATGACTCATCACCCACGGCTCATTCCGATGTTGTCAAAAAACTTCTCGCCAGTCCGCAATTCGGCGAACGCTGGGGGCGGCATTGGATGGATATCTGGCGATACAGCGATTGGTGGGGTTTGGGGGCCGAGGTTCGCAATTCGCAGAAACATATC
>JAYVNW010000409.1:0-3317 GCA_043758225.1 Candidatus Kuenenia sp.
GCGTCAAAACAAACAGAATCACTGAAGTCCGCAACTTGCGACGTTTATACTTCAGTTGGTCCGCACGCTGACGAGCGTACGAGTCGCGATCAGCACCGATGGTATTGACATATTGAAATGGCGAAGTATTTACGGCCTCATCCGGCATCAATACCGGCGGCAAATACTCCAGATCATCGTCTGGTGATTGCCGCGTATCATCATTTGAGCTGCTCATGATTGCTATATCCTCAGCAATATCATAGTCCGTCAGATTCGATGACAAACTGTTCGCCATTCACTTCAACAGAATCACCAGGTCGCAACTTGCGTCCGCGACGCACTTCCGCTTCGCCATTTACTAATACTCCGCCGGATTGAATCAGGTGTTTTGCCTGTCCACCCGACTGTACGACATTCGCCAGCTTCAGAAACATATCCAAGGCAATTGTGTCCTCGGTGGGAGGTGCACCCGTGTCGTCGGGCGATAACTCGCCCCGGGGTTCAGTTGACATGAATTTGGCAGCTTGGGTGAAAGTTAATGAACCAGAAATTGAGGTCATGCTTTCGCAGGATAGCAGGCTTGGGCTGCCGCTGAAACGAGCCAGGAAGCGAGATTGCCAGATTTCCCGCAGCTCCGTTTCATGTCGAGCCTCGACACCGCAGTGACGATCAGGCAGAATGGAAGTACCTTCACAATCCTGGACGGTCTCCAGAATAAGAAAGGGCTGTCCGCTCTGCGATCGAATGAACTCGGCCTAAACGGACCTACCAACGATGGCGCTATTTCCAACCTACGACACACGAAGAAATTTTCTAACAGGATCCGGCCTCGGATTAGGCAGCATCGCGTTGGCCAACATGCTGTCAGAGGATGCGGGAGCGGCAGAATCACCGGACCAGGGCATTCTCGGCGCGCCGCATTTTGCCCCAAAGGCGAAACGCGTCATCTATTTGTTTATGTCCGGCGCGCCGTCGCAGTTGGATCTGCTGGACTACAAGCCGATGCTGAATCGGATGAACGGACAGCAGCTGCCGGATTCTGTCCGGGGAACTCAACGCCTCACTGGAATGTCGGGAAATCAGTCGTCAATACCATTGGTTGGATCGCCATTTCAATTCGCACAGCACGGTCAAGGCGGTGCATGGTTCAGTGAATTGCTGCCGTACACCGCCAGCATTGCCGACGACTTGTGCGTCGTGAATTCCATGTACACGGAAGCCATCAATCATGGACCGGGCGTCACGTTTCTGCAGACGGGAACTCAAATCGCGGGCCGTCCCAGTATGGGAGCGTGGCTAAGCTACGGACTTGGTCAGGCCAACGCCAATCTGCCATCGTTCGTAGTGCTGATTACGAAGGACAAAGGTGGCCAACCGCTGGGAGCTCATTTGTGGGGCAGCGGATTTCTGCCATCGCGTCACCAGGGCGTGTTGTTTCGTGCAGCGAAAGATCCGGTGTTGTATTTGGGTAATCCGAATGGCATCAGCAGCGATAGCCGCCGATTGCTGCTCGACCGCCTGAGAGAATTGCATCAGCATCAATATGTCGGAACAGCGGACAGCGAAATTCAAAGTCGAATTGATCACTATGAAATGGCGTATTCCATGCAGACCAGTGTGCCGGAAGCCACTGATATCTCAGGTGAATCCAAATCTGTGCTGGATGAATACGGCCCCGATGTCACAACACCGGGCACCTTTGCTGCAAATTGTCTGCAGGCCCGACGGCTGGCCGAACGCGGAGTGCGATTTATTCAGTTGTACCACCAGGACTGGGATCACCACGGGGGACTTCCAAATGCGTTGCCAGGAATTTGCAAGGAGACCGATCGCCCTGCGGCCGCTCTTGTGAAAGATCTGAAACAGCGTGGTTTGCTGGACGATACACTCGTTGTCTGGGGGGGCGAGTTCGGACGGACAAACTACTGTCAGGGCAAGATTCAGCCAAATTTTGGCCGCGATCATCATCCGCGATGTTACAGCATCTGGCTGGCTGGCGGAGGCATTAAGGCTGGCTCGGTCTACGGTGAAACAGATGAACTTGGCTACAACGTTGCAACGAAAGGGTTGCATGTGCATGATTTGCATGCCTCCATCATGCACCTTCTTGGGGTTGACCACGAACGTCTGACATACAAATTTCAGGGGCGACGTTATCGACTGACAGACGTGCACGGAAAACTGGTTGAAGGCATTGTTTCATAGGCCAGTCCCGTCGGCAGAAAGCGTTCAGCAGCTGCAAGTTCGCAGGTTTGAGTTTCGAAAGAGTCTGATGTTTGATCGGAGCTCTGATCTTCATCTGGCGCGATATGGACGGAATCCAGATTGCCAAACATTTTCGGCAAATCGCGACCACGTTGACCATGGATGTGACATCCTAAGTGCACTCCGTCGGCGTTCTGCCGAGTCCACTGGACTTCGCCATTCAATGCCGATCGATCTTTGGATCCGTTCGATCCGAATAGTGTGAACTTGCTTCCGTGCGGAACTATGCGTTTTGTATCCAGGCTGATTCCTCCAATTGAGTAGCCTGTAATCAAAACGGGTTCAAGTTTTCCGTCGCCGTCCCACAACACCCACGCGCGCCAGTTGCATTCGTAGCGAAGACTGTCATCCAGATCGCTCCATTCGCGTTCTGTCAAACGGTTAGGAAGTGGCATTGCCAGAAACGCACCGATCTGCCATCCCTGTTGATTTGGGCGACACAAATGAACCAAGCCGCGATTCTGAGTGACGGATGTCATCAGATTCCCGAACATCGCCAATTGCAGATATGTCCCGTAACGTAATGGTCGGTCTGTCAGAATCATCAGATCCTGACGCGTTAATTCGAGGAGTCGCGCGGGTACGGGTGTACCGCAATCCAGACAAACTGAGACTGAAATCTGCAGCTGTTGAATGCTTCTGGCAGACCGTACATGGACTGCTGGTTGAATGGTGGTCGACAATAACATTTCGGCCTCTTGAAGGCTCGGTCCAGATCGTGGGAACTTCCGAGAACGCGAGTTGGGAATGCAACTTGAATCGGTGATCGTTCCTTCCTGCCTTTCCTGAACCAAATTTCTGAATTCGTTTACCCAACCGGAAAACTGCGATCTGAAACTGTCAAAAGAGCCGCTAGCAACGACGAATCCAGTTGGTCCAGGAATCCCGAATATCGGGCTTACTGTTAGACCCCGTGAAAACAAACGTCTATCGTCCTTGAAGAGCAGAAGTGGCTGAAAGAAGGAGCCTGTCAAAGCAGAAAGACTGGGCAGTTTGTTTTGGTTAGAAAAACAGCACCGTGCGAGTGTTTCGAGTTTTTCACGTTCTTCCGGTTGTATCGAGTCTTCCAT
>JAYVNW010000410.1:0-2878 GCA_043758225.1 Candidatus Kuenenia sp.
GCTTCGCCATCGCGTCAAGCCGAGGCGTTTGAATTACGGTCTGACCGTAACAACCAAGTTCTCCGTATCCCAAATCGTCTGCAAGAATGAAGATCAGATTCGGACGAGCGGCCTGTTCTTTGGCAATACTGTTTGTCGCACAGACGCACGTGGCGAACGTGATGGCCAACGTTCTCACAACCATCGTTAGGTGGGTGTTGCAATATGGCAAGAATGCAGGCTTGCCACTTGCTATCGTTGTTTCATTCCCATGAATCATTGGGCGTCCAATAATGCCTGTGGTGGTCGATGCGAACAAACATGATTGCGTTCCACGATCGCAGATCTTGTTTTGCACACATTTGAAGTCGGCGGCGTCCCCATTGTCATAGCTCAACAGCTTCAGGTCAATTGACCATTGTTGTGTGTCACAACCGGTTTTGGCGTCAGCGCCTCGCACTCTCGGTGAAGGCAAACAGTTCGTTTACGGATGAAAGCGGGCATGAGGCACTCGTGCTGATGGCGACGCTTACGTCGAAAAGTTCCTCATTTCGAAAAGTGTCGTTAACTCATCCGCCTTCCGACGGTTTCACGCTGAACGATTTGAACGTTTAAATTTTTACGTTGAAAGTTTGCAGGCGTTCAAACAAATCCTCGGGAGAATTCGATGACCACGTCACATACAACAAACTGGCCTGATCTCGCAGAAGGCCTGTTTGAACGATTAACCGGCCGCAATGCGGAGATTGCATATGAGTTTGCGAACATGCACGTGAAAGTTCCAAGCGGAACCGGCACGCAGGCGGAGCATGCCGAGTGGGTACTTGATGGCATTATCAAAGTGCGAACCAATGAAAAACAATCCGTCCCAAACTGAGATTGGCCGGCCATCTTAATGGAAAAGTGAATGGTCGGCCTTTCCGGATTACGGGACGACAGAATGAAATGATTCTCACGACCGGAATCTGTGGGGCCCTGGAGTTTTACCGAGTGCGAACCAAGGGCAAACTAATGGCCGTCTCGTGGAAACGCTTGGGAATTCGATTGCTTCTGGACCTCGGCTGGCTGGGAAAATGGCGTTTGGTTTAGTGCATTTAATTCTGCGATGACGCAATGTGAATTTTGCCTGCTGTTCGCAGCAGGCTCTTTTAGTCTTGCGAGGTTGCAGGGTGATCTGCACCGTGTTGCAACTTCTGATGCGAAGGATGTAAGTGCAGTGCAGACATGAGCGAGAAACCTGTTGTGATTATTGGCGGTGGCCTGGCATGTTTATGCTGCGCTCGAAAACTGGTACGAAATTCGGCGGAAGTTCTCTTACTGGAGTCTCAGGACGATGTGTTGAGCTGCCGCAAGGCTGCTGAATCCGTATTACCGGGCTTACACGGCCAGAAGTAGATGGCTGAATAAGGGACTGACTTATGACACAAATTGATTCGATGACGTTGCCGCAGCCAGTCCGCGAGAAAATGCAGTGCATGGAAGTCTGGGGTGGGAACCGATCCACCTGGTCACAATTCTCTGTGCCAGGTTTGGACCTTTGGGTTCACAGTGAGCCGTATCGCAGCAACAATGCCGGGGGCGATGTATACTACCTTTCATCATGCGCCTCCGGACGAATCACACGTATGTTACTGGCGGATGTGAGCGGTCACGGTGCTTCTGTGGCGCCCGTCGCTGTTGAACTGCGTGATTTGATGAGGAAAAATATCAACTTCATCAAACAATCGCATCTGGTTCAGTCACTCAATGAAGAATTTGAAAGCATTTCGGCGGAAGGGGCCTTCGCAACGGCTCTTGTCAGCACGTACTTTTCGCCAACAAAGACGCTGTCACTCTGTAACGCCGGCCATCCATTGCCGCTGATTCGCCGGGTGAGCAGCGGTCGATGGGAGTGTTGTGATGCGGGTCTCAGTGAAACGCCGATGCGGAATATGCCGATCGGAATTTCAGACTTGGTCGTTTATCGCTCCGGGAAATTGATCTTAAGTCCCGGAGACATAGTGCTTTCCTATACAGATTCATTGTCGGAATCTCTGAAGGAAGATGGCAAATTGATAGGTTCAAAGGGCGTTTGCGAGCTACTCCAAGACATCAATGTGGCGAATCCCGGACTCATAATTCCAGCCCTCCTGGCCAAGATACGTGATTTAAACTCAGCAAATCTTTCGAGCGACGATACAACAGTGATGCTGCTCCACGCAAACGGTACAGGAGTTCCATGGGTTGACAATCTCAAAGCACCGTTTCGCTTGCTGCGTGGTTTATTTAAACGAACACAAAACTAAACCGCTCAGCCGAATGCACGTATGGCGCGAGTGGTACAACTCGCTCACCAAACCAAACCAAACCAAACCAAACCAAACCAAACCAAACTGGACCAAACTGGACCAAACTGGACTAAACTAAACTAAACTAAACTAAACTAAACTAAACTAAACTGGACTGGACTGGACTGGACTGGACTGGACTGGACTGGACTGGACACGGGCACCGGTGACCGTTGGACTGAACCCCCGGCAGCATCCAATCCATCAAAATGTCGTTCGTGAACGACAAAACAAACTCGTCTATCAAGCGATCCTTTCCTACGGTTTGGGGGAGAACACGGAGTGTGGTATCAGCAGGCATCTTTGGAATAGAATGCTTGCCGTAAAAACACTTTCAGAGACCGGAATACGGCCTTGGCCGAAGAGATGAACGATAAACAGAACACAGCACCACTTCCTCGCAATGTGAAATTGCTCGGGGCAGCCAGCCTGTTGAACGATGTTGCCAGCGAGATGATCTTTCCGCTGATGCCACAGTTTCTCATTACGGTTCTCGGAGGCAATCGTTTTCATCTTGGTATCATTGAAGGCGTTGCTGAATCGGTTTCCAGTTTACTCAAACTGTGGGCCGG
>JAYVNW010000411.1:0-2650 GCA_043758225.1 Candidatus Kuenenia sp.
CAAGATATCCGATGGTCAATCCACGCCGGGAACAACGGTGAATTCTTCCTCGCCGGAAATCATGGTGGCTCGCGCTCAATATAGGATTCTTCGGTCGCACGCGCGAGGTGGACTGGGAGAAGTTCTGCTGGCGCAGGATGAACGGCTGTTGCGACAGGTTGCAATTAAACGAATTCAGCCGCATCACGCGGGTGAATCAGGTCGTCAGCAGCGATCTCTTCGCGAAGCCACGATCACTGGTCAGCTGGATCATCCGGGGATCGTGTCCATTCTGAATGTCTGCGAAGATGAGGCAGGCAATCCGTGTTATGCGATGAAGTTTGTCGACGGTCAATCGCTTGATCAGTTTGCCCGGCAGCTTCATGAACCGTTTACTGCACGACTGCGTCGCGATTCCCGCAGTCGGCAGTTGTTCGAATCACACGTTATTCGACCACTACTCGCGCGATTCGTGTCGGTCTGCAACACGATAGCGTTCGCTCACACCCGAGGCGTCATTCATCGCGACATCAAACCGGCCAACGTGATGCTGGGCGACTTCGGTGCGACGTATGTCGTGGACTGGGGACTTGCGAAAACGGACGCCGCGAAGACAAAGCCCACGGGCTTCGAACCGCTCATTGCAGCGGAGAATCAGCAAACAATCACGGTAGCAGATTCCGTTACGGCAGACGGTGCCGCGGAGCTGCTGCGGGAATCACTGACGCAAACCGGTGCTGTTATGGGAACGCCGGCATTCATGAGTCCCGAACAGGCGTCAAGTGACACGTCACAGGTTGGTCCACTGAGCGACATCTACAGCCTCGGCGCGACTTTGTACTTTCTGCTGACAGGCAGTCCGCCAATTGTCAGCGGCACCGACATGAACTGGTTTGAACAACTTCGCACCGGATCGTTTCCGCCACCAAAACGAGTTCAGCCCTTCGTCCCGACGGCACTGGAATCGGTTTGTCTGAAGGCGATGTCTCTGAAGCCGGATGAAAGATATCTGTCACCGCTCGAACTGGCGAGGGACATCGACCGCTGGCTCGCGGACGAACCGGT
Organism: Candidatus Kuenenia sp.; assembly: GCA_043758225.1. Classification (GTDB taxonomy): domain Bacteria; phylum Planctomycetota; class Planctomycetia; order Planctomycetales; family Planctomycetaceae; genus SXXK01. The sequence continues at coordinate 1,045 of JAYVNW010000411.1, forward strand.
GTTCGCACATTCAGATGGCTGGTCAACCCGGATCGCAAGATTTACGCGACAACACCGTGCATTGACGCAGGTCGGCGGTTTCGCACTGATTGCAATTACTGTGTTGAGCACCGTTTTGGCAATCGTGATGGATGATCGCCGCCGCAGCGTGGAAGCCGAAGTCAGCACAAGTCGGAATTTGGCTTTATTGCGGGAACGAACGGCGATTGAGATGACAGCACTCGCTGAAAAGGAATCTGCAGCTCGCAGGATCGCCGACGAACAGAATAACCTTGCGCTTTCTACGCTTCGGTCCGTCATCTTTCGAATTGCGCGTAACCTGAAATCCGTGGAAGGCGCAGCGGCAATTCGCACACAGTTACTAACGACGGCGATCGACGGCCTCGGAAAAGTCGCCGCGACGCTGGATACACGCATCGAAGTCGATCGCAACCTAATAGTGGCTCACAACGACATCGGTAAGATCTATATGGCGGCGGGAAGTCTGGAAAAGGTCAACACGAAGGCCGAAGCACTGCGTCATTTTCAAAAGGCCGCAGCAATCGGAAACACGCTGCTAAACTCTACTCCTGCCGACGACATGCTTCAGCGAGACATCTCTGTGACAATGGAACTGGCTGGCGATGCATGCATTCAGCTGGGGGATCTTGCTGCAGCCGATACGCTCTACTTCAGCGCGAACGACGGTGTCACTGGCGACGAGCTTTGGAAGAGCGATGGCACAGCCGCCGGCACGGTGCTGGTCGGCCACAGCGGAACGGCTTCCAACTTCACGCCGCGGAATCTGACCAGCGTCGGCGGAACGTTGTACTTCAGTGCGTTCACGTTCGAGAACGGGACGGAGCTATGGAAGTCGGACGGCATGACCGCCGGCACAAATGTCTATCGCGACATCAACCCGGGCGCGTCGCCGTCCAACGTCGCTCAATTGACTGTCGTCAATGGCACGCTGTACTACACAGCCAACGACGGCGTAAAAGGCAACGAACTCTGGCGGCATGATCTGACCACGAACACCGCCGTCGTGAATGACATCTTTCGCGGTACGGTCAACTCGTCGCCGCGCAGCTTTGTGCAGGCCGGCAGCAACGTCTTCTTCCTTGCCGACAATGGCATCAATGGCGAGGAACTTTGGAAGTGTGCTCCGAACGGCACCGGCGCAACACTGGTGAAGGACATCCGGACGGGGATCGGCGGTTCGCAAATCTCCAACATGACCAATATCAACGGGACTTTGTATTTCTCTGCGTTGACTGACGAAAACGGAACTGAATTGTGGAAGAGCGATGGCACGGTGGTAGGTACGGTGCTTGTCAAGGATATCATCACTGATACAGGAAGCTCCTATCCCTCCGGGCTCACAAATTTGAACGGCACTCTGTTGTTCTCTGCCGAGGACGCGAATGGCCACGAGCTGTGGAAGTCCGACGGCACTACAGCCGGCACGGTGATGGTGAAGAACATCGCTGCCGGCGCCGCGTCGTCGATTGACCGCCATACGAGCAGCATCATATCGATCGGAAACACAGCCTACTTTGTTGCCGACAACGCTGTCAATGGTGCGGAACTCTGGAAGACAGACGGTACCACGACTGGCACGGTGATG
>JAYVNW010000412.1:0-3733 GCA_043758225.1 Candidatus Kuenenia sp.
GAAGCATACCGCGCCCGTTCCGCGGCATCGACGGCGAGGACGTCGCAGCGTTCATTTTCGGCGTGCCCAGCGTGGCCTTTAATGAGCTTGAATGTGATCTGATGTTTACTGAGCAGCTCGTCAAGTTTTTTCCAATGATCGATGTTCGCGATCGGGACAAGCTTCTTGCCGTCCTTGCGGTTCCAGCCGTTACGCTTCCAGCCGGGTAACCATTCTTTGGAACCTTTGGCGACGTACGAACTGTCTGTAACAACTTCTACGCGAGATTTGCGTGTCAGGAGTTTCAGACCTTCGATGACAGCCTGCAGCTCCATCTTGTTGTTCGTCGTATGAGCTTCGCCGCCGCTGAATTCTTTTTCAGTCTTTGTGGCGGGATGACGAAGAATGCAGCCCCAGCCGCCCGGTCCCGGATTGCCTTTGCAGGCACCGTCGGTGAACAGCTGAACGAATGGCAAAACAGTGGGTTCGGTAGTCATCGCAATATTCAGTTTTGCCAAAACTGCTTTGTCTTAACGTTCGCGATATACGATGCGACCGCGTTTCAAGTCGTATGGCGAGACTTCCACGACAACACGATCGCCAGGCACAATTCTGATGAAGTGTTTTCGCATTTTGCCGGCAACGTGAGCCATTACCTGGTGGCCGTTTTCCAGCTCCACACGAAACTGAGTATTCGCGAGTGCTTCGATTACGTTACCTTCGACCTGAATTGATTCTTCCTTCGCCATTCTGAATTCTGCTTTCGCCCTTTTTTGATGATCACACAGACCGCGTTGAACAAGGATTTTCGTAATTCAACATCACACATACTGCCGTGGGTGGGCGTATTGTAACCGGTCCATGTGAATTGGAAGATCAGTTCGTGCGACGTAGACAACGTCTGCGGCGGGCGTGGCATCGTGACAATGTTGGGATGGAAACTCAACCGGGAAATGAGTTTATGGCGATCGATTGCCTTGTTTGGGACGTTATTTGCTGGCCGCGGGCCGCTTGTGAAATGCCGCGAAAACCACCAGAATATCGCCAATGAGTCATCCGTATGCCGACATTCCAGAACTCGCGCAGGCCGGCAATTCGTTCGGTGTCGTGCGAATTCCGACCGAACAGGATATTCCGTTTACGACCCGGGTGCGCGCTGTGGTTGATACCGCAGACTTCCAGCGGCTGCGGCATGTGACGCAGTTGGCACTGGCTTCTTACGTCTATCCGGGTGCGACGCACACACGATTTGAACATGCTTTGGGGGTTTATCACAATGCCCTGAGATATCTGTGGCAGCTTGGTCGCGACACTCGATTTTCCGAAATTGTGTCAAAACATGATGCGGAAGTTCTGATCGTTGCGGCGTTGCTCCACGACATCGGACACTGGCCGTTCTGTCATCCGATCGAAGACATGGACCTGGCAGAAATGCCGCCGCATGAAGTTTTCGCAAAGGAATTCCTGAAGCCAGACGGCGAACTGACTCGAGTACTGGAATCGGAATGGAACGTCACTGCCGATGAGGTGCTGGATGTGCTGGTCGCGAAGTCAAATTCGCCGAGCAGTCGTTTGCGTCGATCCATATTGTCCGGTCCGATTGACATCGACAAGATGGATTATCTGTCGCGGGACAGTCAGCATTGCGGTGTTCCCTACGGTCGCCACTTCGACCGCAATCGCCTCATCAATTCGCTGATCGTGAACCAGGCGGGCGATGGCCTGGCGATTACATCCAAAGGTCGCACGGCCGCCGAAATGATGGTGTTCGCTCGCTACGTGATGTTTACGGAAGTTTACTGGCATCATGCAGTCCGTTCGGCGACAACCATGTTCGCGCGCTCATTTCTGGAATTAATGCCGAAGCTGGATTTGAATTCGTTGTTTCATATGTCAGAACCGGATTTGATTCGCTGCCTGTGTTCCGCGGCGCGTGGTTCTGATGTTGAAACTCTCATTGATGGTCTGTTCGGAAAACGACGCAGACTGCACAAGCGTCTCGCAGAATACAGCATCTATTATCAGGAGTCACTGTACCGTGCGCTGCGGCAATTGAACGCGAGGCAGCTTGCTGAAAAATCTTTGCTGTTAACGGAAAAACTTGCGACAGTCACTGGACGAAAGCTGTCGCCCATGGATGTCCTGATTGACGCTCCGCCGCACCATCGGGAAGTTGAATTCCGGGTCGATGTGTGGTTCCCGTCAAGTCGTGAGTATCGCTCGCTGCGTGAGGTTTCTCCAATTGTAGATGCGATGGCAAAAACTCAATTCGATGACTGCGTGAAGAAGGTCCGCATCTTCGTCGCTCCGCACGTTCGTGAATTGATTGCGCCCGAGATGTGTGTGGATGACTTTGTAAGGGGCATTGTTTAAGTTATTGGAGTGGTGCGCTAAGTCGCAGCACACGAGTCGTCACTCTGAAAAGACGGTATCATTATGCAAATTCGACTTTCTGCCCTGCTCGCTGTTTATTTGGTATCGATTCAATCATTGACAGCGCAGGACGCCAAAAACGGCATCACGCAATTCGTTGATTGTTCGTTGCTTGTCGCGCCGGAGTATCCTGCGACCTGGCCAACGCATCCATTTCCTCGATTTCAATTGATTCACGAGCAGACGATCGGCCCGAACAGCCCGTACAACATCGACGTGCTGCTCATTGATGGCAATACGGGAACTCAACTGGACGTGCCGCCGCATTCCGTTGTGAGACCGGAATTGAAGCGAGAAAAATCCGGCCCGTATGGTCTCTCATACACGGATAAAATCGAAGCATGGCAGTTCGGCGGCGAAGCCTGCGTGGTCGATGTGCGTGATCTTCTGGATCAGGCTGCTAACGGTATCAGCCCGCTTGTACTGCCGTCGCATATTGAACGATTTGAACAACAGCATCGACGTTTGAAGTTTGGCGACGTCGTGCTGTTTCGCAGCGACTACTCTGACAAGTACTATCGTCCGTTTCCCGACGGCCATCGCTACATAGCCGATGTTGTTGATCGCAAAGCTCCCGGCTATCCGGACCCGAATCCCGATACGATGGAGTTTCTGGCAAAGCGAGGCGTGATGACGTTGGGCACTGACAGTGCCAGCATGGGGCCGATGCCGAATCTCGCTGAGCCGACTCATTATGCCGGCCTGCGACACGGAATGATCTGGACGGAAGGCGCGACAAATCTTAGCCAGCTACCTGCGACCGGTGCCTTTTATTGCATGCTGGGACCAAAGCACGCCGACGGCCCGTATTCCGAAACCCGAGCTTTTGCTGTCGTCGGTGGAGAACTTTCTGGCAGGCTGATTGCTGCGGCTCGCAACAAACGTGCAATGGACTTATCGCCGACGCTGGCGATGAATCTTCCCATGACGAATCCCGGTACGCTCGCTGGACGGCATCGGCAGGTTTATGTGAAGGTCGATTTTCTGTATTCACCGGATCTCGACATGTGGCACCATACGCATCTGATGGATGCGACTGCCGGAACGCATTTAATTACGCCATCGTTTGCACTTCCACCCGAAGGCGCTGCCGTTGAGTATGCTCCCGATGTTCGTGGTTGGCTGGCAGAATATGAATCAAAATACGGCAAGCGTGGTTTCAGTTCACGAACAGCGGACAAGGTGACTCTCGACTGGACCTGCGGCGACGCGCGAGTCGTCGATGCGCGATCGCTGGTCGGCACGACTCAGCAATCGCAGTGGCCTGCGTCGCCGGAAATCACTGTCGATTTACTGAAGGCGAATGAGAAAGCCCACAGTG
>JAYVNW010000413.1:0-6073 GCA_043758225.1 Candidatus Kuenenia sp.
CCGCGCCGCGTCTGGCTGATGAACCACAGATCGAGGCCATCGTGGCCAAAGTTCGTGACAGGAACTACGGCTTCCGGACTCTGGTCCACGAAGTCGTTGACAGCGATTTCTTTCGACAGAAATAGAGAATGCTTTCGCCGTCGAAGGGGCGAAATCCAAAAAATCGTTCCTCTGATAAAGACAGACGACCACTCATGCAAATCATGAACCGGCCTCAACACTCCGGCACCCGCCGAAATCTCCTGCGAGCTGCCGGAGTGACACTTGCCCTGCCGCTGCTCGACGTTTTTCAGCGACGATTGCGTGCTGGCGAGACCTCGCCACCTGCGCCGCGGCGGATGGTCTGCATCTGTACTCCGCTGGGCGTTCATCCGGCCAATTTTTTCCCCGCGCAGGCCGGGCCTGATTATGAGCTGACTCCCTACCTGGAAGTACTCAGTGAGTTTCGAAATGACTTTTCTGTCATCTCAGGGCTCGCGCATCCCGATGTCGGATCCAGTCACGATTCGATCTTCAGTTTTCTGACAGGCGCGCCGCATCCCGAAATTCGTTCGGGGTTTCGCAACAGCATTTCGCTGGACCAGTTCGCGGCCGAATCCATCGGGATGCAGACGCGGTTTCCGAGTTTGTCATTGTCGGCGGAAGGATTTGGATTGTCGTGGACTCGCAGCGGAGCCTTCGTACCTTCAGACCTGTATCCGGCGAATGTGTTTGCCCGAATGTTTCTCGAAGGTCGCCCCGACGAAGTGCAATTGCAGGCTCAGCGTCTCCGCGATGGTCAAAGCATTCTGGACACAGTTCGCGGTCAGGCCAGTCAGCTGCAGCCGTCGCTCGGCAAACGCGACCGGGAAAAAATCGATGAGTACTTTACCAGTGTTCGCGAGCTGGAGCAGCGAATGGCCGTGGCCGAAGAATGGTCGAAGAAGCCCAAGCCAGTCGTCGAAGCGAAACAGCCGCAGAACAACATGAATTCGGCCGACCTGATTGGTAAGACACGACTGATGTTCGACCTGATTTATCTGGCTCTGCAGACCGACTCGACGCGGCTGATCACGATGCTGCTGCTGGGAACCAGTCAGGTGCCGCCGATCCCTGGCATCTCCCTGGGTCATCACGATCTCTCCCATCATGGCCAGGATCCGCAAAAGATTGCGCAGCTCCGGACGCTGGAAATGGAGAAGATGAAAACCGTCCGGGAGCTGCTGCAGAAGTTGAAGAATACTGAGGAACAGGGCGAGAGTCTGCTCAACCGAACGATGGTCTTCTTCAGCAGCAACCTTGGTGATGCCAGCATGCACTCCACAAAAAACCTTCCCGTCCTGCTGGCTGGTGGGGGTTTCCGGCACGGTCAGCATCTGGCATTTGACCCTGACTCTCCGCCGCCGCTGTGCAATCTGTATTTGTCGATGCTGCATCGACTGGGCATTGAAACAGAAAATTTCGCATCGAGTAATGGTACACTGACCGGACTGGAAATACGCCGTTGATTGTAACAGTTTCGTCCTTCGGCCATAGCTCATGCCCCGTCGCGGGAATTTCTGGGGGGGCGGGCGTGATGACTGCGGAACCTGGAACTATTTTGTGGCTCTTGAGGTCGCACAATGTTCGGACGTCATCCCAGATTTGTTACCGGGCTTCCATCGCTGAGTCGATGACGCAAGCTTTGATTGTCGGACACATATTCCAGCCGGTGATCGACTCCAAGGTGATGAAGAATTGTGGCTGTCAAATCAGCCGGAGAAACCGGACTGTCGGTCACAAAACCAGCATGGCGATCGGTGCTGCCGTAAACTTGACCCCCACGGACTCCGCCACCAGCAAGTAACGCCGTGAAGGCATGCGGCCAGTGGTCACGCCCGGACTTTTTTGTGTTTGAGCTTTGCGTAAACTGACCCAGCTTTGGAGTCCGTCCGAACTCGCCAACAGCCACCACAAGTGTTGTGTCCAGCAGGCCGTGATCATCCAGATCCTGCAGAAATGTCGGGAATGCGTGGTCGAACATCGGGCATAGCAAAGTCTTCAGTTTATTGAAGTTGTCTTCGTGAGTATCCCAGCAAGTATTCGTCCCGGAGATTTTTGTTTCGTCTTCCCAATTCACGGTCACCAGCGAAACACCGGCTTCAATCATGCGTCGAGCCATTAGCAGACTCTGGCCGACCGATGTCTGTCCATAGGCCTCGCGCAATGACGCGGATTCGCGTTGGAGATCCAGAATCTCACCAGCTTTGTGATGTAACAAAGAAAACGCCCGATCACGATGACGATTGATGTCATCGTCGAGTTTCTGAGGCAGCGACAGCATCGAGTTCGCAAGTCGAAGTTGATCCGACAGGCGGCGACGGTTTTCAATTCGCGATAGCGGAGTCGTTCCGTCTGTCGCCAGACCATCGACCTGAAAATCGCCGGATCCGTCACCTTGAATCAACATCGCGTCGTGGCTTTTGCCCATCCGACCGCCCGTTTGTCCGGCAATTCTTTCACTCTGCCCGGGAAACTGCAGATACCACGGCAGTACAATTGATGGCGGCAAGCCTGTTTGCGAACTGCCATAACGCATGGTCATCGAGCTTAATGATGGCCAATCATCCGGAGTCGCCTGATCTGTGATCGGTGCCGAATGATAGGGACGACCGCTAAAGACTTCGCTGCACGCCGGACCATGCACATTCATATTGTGCTGCATCGAACGCAACAGGCAGATCTTGTCCATTTGCTGAGCCAACCTTGGAAGATGCTCACAGATCTGAATGCCCGGCACTTTGGTCGCGATCGGTTGAAACTCGCCGCGAATTTCTGCCGAAGCGTTCGGCTTCATGTCCCACAAGTCGATCTGACTTGGACCACCAAACAAAAACAGAAACACGCAGGAATTTTGCCGTCGCCTTGCCGTGCCTGTGACTTCGTGAGTGCTCGCTCGCAACTGTGATAGAAGAGCCGAAGTCAATCCTAATGCCGTTAACCCGCCTGCTTGCAGTAGTGCTCGCCGAATGATCGACATCCCATGTTGTTGCTGATGGTGGAAAGGATTGGCCATGTCTCCTGCCCCGGCGAACAATTCGCAGTACATTGCGTCCCGATTGAATCAAGCTAACTCGGCAATCGGCTGACCTGCTTCGACCAGAGGAACTGGACGACCGGATGGATTGAGCCAGTGCGACTGCGGGTCGATGCCTAGATGGGAAAATACGGTCGCGGCAAGATCACCCGGGTGCAACGGTCGTTCCTGAATCGAGCCGCCTCGCCGATCCGTCGCACCGATCACCTGACCACCTTTAATTGCGCCGCCTGCCATCAGAAACGACATCACACTTGGCCAATGATCGCGGCCGGCGGTTTTTGTCATCACGGGGCTGCGACCAAACTCTCCAATGACGACGACCATTGTCGTTTCGAGCAATCCACGCTGATCCAGATCTTCAACCAATGCTGTAAGGCCTCGATCGAGTACTGGCAGCATCGGAGTCAACCCTTTGACTATGCCGCCCCATTGGACTTCGTCGCCATGGTGATCCCAGTGCCCCCACGCATCGCTCATGGTGATGAAAGTCACGCCTGCATCCACAAGCCGCCGAGCCAACAACGCTTTGTCACCAAACGAATCACGGCCGTAACGATCCCGTACGCTGTCCGGTTCAATAGTCAAGTCGAATGCTGTCTGAGCTGCTCCGCTAAGGACCAGATCGAATGCTTCCTGGGTGAATCGATCCTGCCTCTGAAAATCGACCGAAGAATCTGTACGTCGTCGAAACAAATCCAGTTCACGCCGCAGTTGATCGCGATCCTGAAGCCGAGGCACCTCGAAGCCCTTTGGCAGAGAAAACTTTCCGTCAACTCGCATTCCATCAAGAGGAGCAAATTGTTGCCCAAGATCACCGGCTCCATAAACGTCGGCGACCATGCTGTTTGCCAATGCAACAAATGGCGGCATCCCCGGTTGATTCGCTCCTCGATACTTCGCAGCAACGGAACCCATCGACGGATAACCACCGCCCTGTCTGCCAATGTCTGTCCGCTGAGCTTTAGGATTTGCGGCCTGAAATGTGATCGGAGTATGGTTGCTGGCCGTTGCGTCCATCGATCGAATAATGGCAAACTTATCCATCATCGCGGCCTGAAGCGGCATGTGTTCGCAAATCTGAATTCCCGGAACACTCGTCGAAACAGGCTTGAACGGCCCGCGAATTTCCGGCGGCATCTCAGGCTTCATGTCCCACATGTCGATCTGGCTTGGGCCACCTGACAGCCAGATCTGAATCACTGACGTAGCTCGCCTGGTGCTTCCGTCCTGCTGACTTGCCTCGCGAGCCTGCACCAGAGTCGGAAGCGAAAGCCCAGCGATACCCGCAAGTCCGGCCCGCAGAATCCAGCGTCGCCGTCCGATACTGATGAGTGGGCTCTGCTGCTGTGCAAAGAGATCAACCCCCTGCGCTGCTTGATGCTTAGCGTGATGCGATGAATTTTGCGAGATGGACTCCCTGCGTTTACCGCCACTGCAGTTTGAAACTCTGTTCATTTGGCTCTCCAGAAATCCAAAGCACCCGAGCGTTGTAATTCTGGTGTATCAGGATTGCCATGCAACATCAAGTAAAAAAAACAACCACCCCTGTCGAGCGTGACTCCGACGGGGGTGGTTGCGAACGATGCGGAGACTTCCCGCTTTGCACACTTGAATGGCCGAATGGATTGGGTCTTGATGTCGCCGAGAGATTAGCCGCCGTTGCCAACCATTTCAGGAACGCCCTGACTGGCTGTGATGACATAATTGTTCTGATTTGATCCGGCAGAGTAGCCGTGATAGGTATTGTCGCAGGCCTGTGCGACGTCGTTAAGTTCATTGTTGACGGCGTACGACAGGCTGGATAAACCAACAACGCAGCCAATGACCAGGATTGTGCCGACCAAAACAATCTCTGACGATACGATAATCCCGCTTTCGTCGTCGATCAACTTCTTGAATAGTTCTCGCATAGTACACACTCCGGTCTGCATGAGTTGGGCAGGAGGGAAATCTGATGCGTTCCGGAACAACTCAGAATCCGTACGAGGTTAAGTTCACGTTGGATTCAAATTCAAGTCAGGTCCAGAACGGCTGGGAAGATGCCTTTGACTAACTCTACACCACAATTTCGACGCGGAGAAAAAACGTCGTGGCAGCAACGAAGTTCGTGGAATCTCAAGGATTGGCACAACGAATGTGCATGGTGTGCAAATCCCGGAAACATTGCGGGACAGTCAAAATGTCACTCGATCGAAGAGTCAACTTTGGGCTGATCATCCATTTTTTTGCGAATTTCCTGAATTAAGAGCGGCAGATAGACAACGCCCGAATAATGATCAGCCAGCAACTCGACGTGATGACCTTCGCCGAGTTTCGCGGCTGCGGCCAACGCAAATGATGATGCAGGTGGCACAACGTCATCATATTTTCCGCTGTAGAGCCACATGTTGTCTGCATCAATACGATGGGCAAGTCGCAACGGTTCGATTGGTTTTGAAAACTCGCGAATCTGATCGCCCGTGACTCCAGCGGCTTCAAGTTTTGCTCGAACCTTAGCTGCATCCTTATTGCCGCTCATCACGACGTCTGCGAGATTTCCTCCTGCGAGCAACACAAAGACGCGATCGTAGCCGTCATCCAGCCCGGCAACACTGGAAGTCACGAAGCCGCCAAGACTCGTTCCCTGCACGCCAACAACATCGTTCTGCACCAGTGGCAAACTAACGACGACATCTTTTGCTCGCCGTACATCGGCGATACCTTGCTTCATGCCTGTCAGGATATGTTCGATCTTGTCCGCTGCTTCGGTACGTCGATTGCCATAACCCGGCAGATGAATCAGAAATGTATGCAGACCCTGAGCGTTAAGGCCCTTGGCAAAGATGCGTCCCACCGTCATACCTCGCCCCGATTCATGGACGATCACAACAGCACGTGCAGTGATTGGCTGCCGCATTTTGTCGCGGGCGACATACCATTCCATCGAAACATTGTCGTTGATAGCATTTTCAGTGCTGATCGGAGAATTAAATCGAATGAGCACGTCGCCGTGATCTGAGTCTACTGCTTCACAAC
>JAYVNW010000414.1:0-4924 GCA_043758225.1 Candidatus Kuenenia sp.
GCCGATATTCTGGAGATCCCCGAGGAAAATATTCCACGGCAGTCGAGTTGGGCCTACAGCGAAATCATCGAAGGCATCCGGACAGGCGCGATTCGGGGACTGTGGATCGTGGCGACGAACACGGCTCATTCGTGGATTGATCAGAGTGATGTCCGCGAGCTTCTGGCGAAACTCGACTTTCTGGTCGTGCAGGATATGTATCATTCCACCGAAACTGCGGTGATGGCGGATCTGGTGTTGCCGGCTGCTGGCTGGGGCGAGAAAGAAGGCACGTTCATAAATTCGGAACGTCGCTTCGGCGTGATTCGGTCGGTGAAAAAAGCTCCTGGCCAGGCGCTGTCGGATTTCAGAATCTTCCGGCTGATCGCAGAATCGTGGGGATGCGGCGACCTGTTTCGCGATTGGACGAATCCCGAAGCCGTCTTCCAGAAGCTCAAACAATTGTCCGCCGGTCAGCCGTGCGACATTACTGGGATCGCGGATTATCGGATGCTCGATCAGCTTGGTGGTGTGCAGTGGCCGTGTACCCCAAACGATGCTGCGGCGTTGATCAAGCCGGCAACACCGAATTCGGAGACTCCGTTCACCGCCAACGAACGGCGACTGTTTGCCGACGGTCGCTACTTCACTCCGGATAGCCGCGCTCGGTTCATTTTTGAAGACCCACAACCGCTCAGCGAGCCCACCGACGCGGAATACCCGTTCACGTTGCTGACAGGGCGCGGCACGGCGTCACAGTGGCATACTCAAACTCGCACCGGCAAGTCGGCCATTCTTCGTAAACTCTATCCGCAGGATGCCTATCTGGAGGTAAGTCAGGAAGACGCGAAATCGCTTGGACTGATTGACGGAGATCAGGTGGAAGTCAACTCGCGCAGAGGAACCGTTCAGATGCGAACTGTCATCACCCCATCGGTTCAACCGGGACAGGTTTTCGCTCCCATGCATTATGAGTGCGTTAACCGGCTCACAAAGTCCACCTTCGACCCCTATTCACGACAGCCCAGCTACAAAGCCTGTGCGGTGAGACTGCGAGCATCGGCGAACGCCGGTCCGCGCGAAGACACTCACTGTGCCAAACAGGGTGACCGATGAGTGTAGCACCATCAAGTGTCGTGAAAACGTCGGCCATCGTGATAGCGGTTTCTCTGGATGTTGACGCAAATCGATTAGCGTCAGGCATCGCGGAGTCTGCAGGACTTCGCTTTCGCCAGTATTTGTCGGTCGAGCGAATGCTGGAACTGGCGACCCAAAATCATGTGGGTTGCATTTTGGTTCAGTGTCCGGGCGATGATGCTCAAGCTTCCGCATTGTTGCAACGTTTGATGGCGGCATTTCTTCAAATGCCCGTGGTTCTGCTTTCGGAAACTTGCCGTACATCGATCGCGGTGGAGCTGATGCGCAGTGGCGCATTTTCTGTGGTTGAGTATCCAGTAGAACGAGAATCACTGCAGGAAATCATTCAGGAAGCCTGTCAACTCAGCGTGGACGTTCAATCAGCGTGCGAAGAATCCAACAACGCGCGAATCCGCATGCGAGAAGCGACTGACAAAGAACTGGAAGTTCTTGATTTGGTGATGGCCGGCCGAAAGAACAAGGAGATCGCTGATCAACTCGGTATTACTATTCGAGCTGTCGAAGACCGTCGAATTCGCCTGATGAAAAAGCTTCAGGTTGAGTCTCTCGCTGAACTCATCGAACTTGCGGTCGTCTTTCGGCGGGCCAGACGCGACGAACGACTTTCTGGTCGTCTTGTTCAACGGACAAATCAACCTCGCCGCTATGTGCGAGGCGTTGAAGTGTGGAAAACCAATGCCGACCGTACAAGGCTGCTGCTCACTCAGAGTTGCTATCGGGACGCCGACTCCATGGCAAGCATCAGCAAAGATCTGTCCTTTGCAATCGACGAAGGTCTGCCGGGTGACGTATGGAAAACAAGGATGCCAGTGTTCTATCGCCGTTTGGCATCAGGCCCATTTCGGCGCAGCGACGCCGCAGCTGCGGCCGGTCTGACTACCGGTGTTGGACTTCCGATTTTCTGCGATGGAAAGATCGTGGCCGTCGTGCTGTTGTTACTGGACGGCGGCGAATCCTTGAAGACAGTTGTTGAGCACTGGCGAATCTCCACGAACTCGCAGCGTTACGAACTGTTTGGCGGCATCTACGCAAACTGTGAAAAGTTGCGGCGTCTCAGTGAGCACGTGTTCTTCCCAATCGGTGAGGGCTTGCCTGGTGTGATTGCCGAGCGTCAGTTGCCGTATCTTGGAACCCGTTTCGCCAACGACAGCAATGCTGTGCGAGGCGTCGCGATCGCCGCCGAGCAACTGCATTCAGGACTTGGCCTGCCATTAACTGACTCCGGAGCGGATTCTGACGATGTCGTCCTGCTTTTCAATTCTGACACGACTCCGTTGTTTCGCATGATCCAGGTTTGGAAGCCGACCGAAGATAGTTCGTCGGCAACGCTCGTCAGCGAATCTCTGGACGGCGAACGTTCGCTTCAGTCCAGATGTGGCCGATCACTTCCCTGTGATGCTGATTCACTCTTTGCCCGTCTGTTAAAATCTGGGCAACCGCAAGTTTTGAGTGATCTCGAATCAATGCGAATCTTAACTTCCAACAACAGAACGTTTACCCCGTCTCTCGCCATCGCAATCCCGACATACCTCCAAGGCAAGCTGGTAGCGATTTCTATATTGTTGGATTAGAAGTTGTCCCGGATCAAATTATTCTTCACGTGGGCAGAATAATGGGCTCCAGGATCATGCTGAGTCTGAGCTGACATTCGGGAAGCCAAGAAGTGACTCATGGAGCAATGTCAGTACGCCAAACAGCAGCGCCGCTACGATCGGAACGACTTCCAGGCCTCCCATTCCAGCCATAACCCCGAGCATTCCCGGTACGGCGGCGGCACCGATCATCGCCGCACCGACCTGGAACCCAATGGCATGCGTCGATAACTCCGTCCCCAGCCGTTGCGGAGTTCGAGACATCAGGCACGGGAAGACAGGAGCCAGTCCAAGTCCGGCAAGCGCAAGCCCGACAAAATCCGCTTCCACGGGAAGTCGGGCCGCGAAGAATAGTGCACCACATCCCGCACCAATCAAGCAGTACCGAAGAAGGCGATCAATCCCGCACCGATCCGCGATGATCCCAGAGATAACGCGCCCAACCCCGATCGATCCCCAGTAAACTCCGACGGCAATGCCTGCTGTATGCGGACGAACATTTCGCGACTCCGTCAGAATGGTAAATGTCCACTGACTGAACGTCACTTCAAGACCGGTGTACAGGAAGAACACGGCCATCTGCAGCCAGACCACAGGATGCCGCAACACTGACCCGGCGCTCACCGGCAACGGAGTCTCTTGGGTCACTGGCGACGTCTCGCCCCAGGATCGACTTGTGAGCAGGAACATGACCGACATCGCCAACATTGTTCCACCAACAGCCGAGTAGCCCGCGCTGTAGTGGCGACCGTCGGCCAGTAAAGTCGACATCACAACTGGACCGATCAAGGCTCCGAAGCAGTAGCAGGCGTGCAGCCAGATCACCTGTCGAGCAGTCATATGATGAGCTGCGTAGCCGTTCAAGCCAGAGTCGATTGCCCCGGACCCAAGACCGTGAACCAACGCACAAAGCAGAAAGGCCAACCATTTTGGGGAGAAACCAAATCCGAACATGGCGGCTGCGACAAGTCCAGTGCTCCCAGCCAGAATCAGGCCGATGCCGAAAGCATGCATCAACCGTCCGGCAAAGAAACTACTCAGCAGATACCCGACACCAGAGATTACCAGTACAAAGCCGACGGCCCCCTGACGCAGGTGAAACGTGTCTCGAACCGATGGCCAGGCCACGCCAATCACCGGGTCCGGCAGTCCAAGACTGATAAAACCGATAAAGGCTAGAGCGAGCAGCAAGTAATCGGGGCGAGCGCGAATTAGGCGATTCATTTT
This sequence comes from Candidatus Kuenenia sp., assembly GCA_043758225.1. Classification (GTDB taxonomy): domain Bacteria; phylum Planctomycetota; class Planctomycetia; order Planctomycetales; family Planctomycetaceae; genus SXXK01. Next base: position 3,957 of record JAYVNW010000414.1, read on the forward strand.
GGCGGGTTCTTTCATGCCATGGGCCACATTGTGGCAGGGTTGGCAAAATGTCGCAATCCGCAGCAGACACACTGGCGTCCTGTCAGGACGAAGGGAGAATAACTTTTATGACACAGAATCCTCACCAGTTGGATGTTTCTCAATCATTCTGCGTCATGCTGCATGACGTCGCACCGATCTATGCCTCGCATGTTGCGACGTTTACAAAGTCGCTGGCTCCCATGGTCGGAAATGCGATGTCCGCCGCCGTCGTACCGTGCTGGGCGGGAGTTCCTTTTTGCGAAAAGGATCGACCTTTTCTGGATCGAGTCTGCGCGGAGTACGCAAACATTCAACTGCATGGCTATGAACATTTTCGACCGGGGCGCGGCGGATTGAGGTCAAAGATCGCCGACGGCAAGGACGAGATGAATGGACTGGACTCGGAGGAAACAGATCGTCGCCTCGCAGCCGGCCAGGAAGCATTGGAACGATGGATGGGCCGTCGAGCCACAGGCTTCATCGCGCCGACTTACAACATCGGTCTTGCCACTCCGCAACGACTGGCGAAATTTGGCATGCACTACACCGTGGGTTATGGCCGCGTTGTGACATCAACAGGTCAGCGATTGAACTTATCAACGTGGATCTGGGACGTTTCGCCGATCCGTGCGCTGTGTCATGCGGGATACAGGTTGGGAGAAATTCAACACCGGTTTCGGAAACGTGCTCTGCCCTGCGTGGTACTTCATCCGCTTGATCTTGAACGCGGCTTCCTGCCACAGATTGAGCGCACTGTGCAGAAGTTGCTTTTCGCCGGTCGGCAGCCTGTCTTGCTCGAGTCCCTTGGATTTGGCACTACACCTTGACGTGTTCCGGCTTGATCATTTGTCCGGAAACAAATGTCGCACCGCGCCAGTGTGTGTTCACCAACCCAGCATGAGACAGCAATGCTCGGGCCATCGTGGCCATGACGAACACGCGTCCGA
>JAYVNW010000415.1:0-2897 GCA_043758225.1 Candidatus Kuenenia sp.
AGGACTGCCAGTTCATCACGCAGAGCAATGTAGTGTTGCCAACGGAGTACAAGTGCATTTGCATGATTCAGCTCCTGCTGTACTGCCACCAGTGCCTGTTCCTTCGCAGCAGTCGCCTGCTGGAACGGCGGGAACGCAGCACTTTCCGTATCAACAGCAGTCTTCGTCGCGACGACAGCTTGTTCATCGGCCGCGAGTTGCTGCTTTTGAGCCGCTATGTTATTTGTAACGATTCCGATGTTGACCTTTACAGCAGCCAAATCGGTTTCAGATTTTTTAAGTTCTGCCTCACGAGCAGCCACCTGAGTCTTGAGTTGTTCAACAACTTTCTTCAGGTCTTCATCTGCCTGCATCACATCAGAAGCAGCAGCAGACGTTTCGGCAGCGGCTTTGAGTTCTGGAATTGCCTTTTGCAGTGCAGCCACACTGGCCGTCAAAGTCTGGTCCGCTTTTTGTTCGGCGACCAATTTTTGTTCTTCTGCCGCAATCAACGTCGTTTGATCGACCACTTTTTTCTGCGCCCCGGTGTAGGCTGCATTTGCCGCGTCAATCTTTAACTGCTGTGCAGTTTGAGCAGCTGTCGCAGCATCACGCTCGGCAGTGGCCGCAAGCAGCTTGGCCTGTGCCGGGGCGACCTGAGTTTGCGTGGCTGCGAGACGTGATTCGAGTGTTGGCGGATTTGGTGTCAATTGCCCGACTCGTACTCCATCTGCCGCATTCCAGACACGAATTTCGCCGGTCCAGTCTCCAGCGATCACGCGATTTGTTTCATCGCAGTGAGTTGCCTGCAGGGCGAGATCGTTGAATGCCTCAAAATCCTTCAACGCGCCGCCGTTGCCGTCCCACAGCTTAGTGACTTTGTCTCGGCCCGAAGTTACGAGTCTTCCATCCCGGCAGAACTCAACCGAGAATACACCGCCGCCATGCGCACCCCAGGACTTTATTTGTCCGCCGTTTTCCATTTCCCAAAGACGTACGGTGGTGTCTTCGCTCGCCGAAGCCAGGACGTTTCCATCGATTCGCCAGGACACAGATGTGACAGCAGCGGTATGTCCCGGCAGTGTCAGGTATTCCCGCCCGGTTTGCGCTTCCCAGACCTGCAGTCCGCCATTCCTATCCGCAGTTGCCAGAAGCACACCATCCGGGCTGAATTCGAGAGAATAGATCCAATCGGTATGTTTGCGACATTCGTAGGCAAGTTCGCCGGTCGAAGTGCTGTAAACGCGAACGATCTTTTCTGGCCCGCCCAAAGCGATCATCGATTGATCAGCACTAATGTCGGCAGCAAGGACTTCGTCAGCTCGTCGCCGACCGACATGACCCGTTCACCGGTTTTGATATCCCAAACAACACACAATCCTTTGGCAGCTCCGTGGCCACCGCCAGCCAATAACAACGCTCCATTGCGACTGAATTTTAAAACTCTGGGCGTGCCTTCAGGGAAAGCCAGCACTCCCAAAGGCTCAAGAGTTTCCGTGTGATATAGTAAAACCTGTTTCTGACCCGCGACAGCGACAAGCTTCGACCATGGATTGGTGGCGATCGCAGAAACCGCAGTTGTTGCCGATGTATGTATCACTGGCTCGACGCTCAGCACATCCGGCATTGGAGGCATACCTTCGGGACGCGCTCCGGCGGAAACACCCACTGTCAATACAGCCTTTTTCTTTGGCAGGACAATCTTGCTGGACGAAGTTTCTGGCGCTCCTGCATCAATCCACTTTTTGATCAGGTCAAGAGTGGCATCGGGAAGCTTATCCGCGTTTGGCGGCATAAACGGTTCGCTCTGATGCGAAATCAAGCTATACAGATAACTCGCGCCGGAATCGCCAACCTCAACAGAAGCACCAGCAGCCCCGCCCTGCATCAGTGACGCGTACGAAGACAGGTCCAGATCGGAACTTTTCTTGTTCGTGTTGTGACAGGTCAAACATTTCTCACGCAGGATCGGTTTGACGTGGTCTTCAAAATTCACTTTATCGTCAGCGATACTGGCAGCAGAGAAAAGTGGAACGGCGATAGCGGCCAGTCCGGTTGAAAACTGTGCGAAAAACGAAGAACGACGAAGCATAAAATTAACCTCTCACAACGATAGTTGATTTAGAGCAGCATGAAACTCAAGACTCTAAAACTATTGAGACAAGAGAAATCACATTGACCAAAAAACCGCGACTAACCAAGTTCAAAGGTTTCAAAGAACTCAACCAAAAAAACTTAAACTCACTAGACGGCGTCAAATACGGACGACTCGAACTTCATAGACTCACAGATTTTTTATCGGCATATTCTGCCGAATTCGTCCGCCCACATAGTCTCTTCAGGCGAAAAACTTTGGCCATAGCCCGCCATCAGAACATTCAAATGGGTACAATCGGTTCAATTCGAATTGTCAGAACTTTGGCTTAGGCTAAGTACCCAACATTATATTCTGCGGGATATCAATGGTTAAACAGGAACTCTTTCGAATTCAACATGGACCAGAAAATGTCCTCCAGGGCTTCCTTCTTATTTTCCTGTTCATTCACGATCGCAACGAGAGAAGCAGTTTCTTCTGCTGTAGGTCCACGTGAAAAACAACGAATGTACATTTCGGAAATGATCTCTGCAGGTGTCTTATTTTCCACCAGTCGCTTCGTCACTAAACCACCCTGCTGAATCTTGGCGTTCGATGTGTCACCATTGATCAAATGCAGGGCTTGCGAAAGATTCGGTTCCATCTTCACTTCGCAGGAACAGACTGTTTCCCGCTTGGCGCGTCCAAAGGTTGTCAGGAAGTAAGTTGCAGTATTCCCATCTGCAATTTGCACAGCTCGAGCCCCAGTTGGGAGGCCCGGGAATTTATCCTGAGTACTTGTGACTTCACTAATGCAGTCAAGCATGACTTCTGAACGAATACG
>JAYVNW010000416.1:0-1732 GCA_043758225.1 Candidatus Kuenenia sp.
AGGCCGGTCGTTCTCGAAATTTCTCCAGCGAGAAAGGAATCACACAGCCGACCATAAACATAAACAAAGGAAAGATCAGGTCGTAGAATCGAAAGCCTTCCCATTCGACGTGCTCAAACTGATCCTTCAGATGTTCTGTTGTCGGCGAAGAGAACTGGCGGAGGATGCCCGTTGCCAAAGCGTCGCCGCCGACAATCCAGAACATGTCAAATCCTCGCAATGCGTCGAGAGACTTGAGTCTCGGGGCTGGATCGAAAGGCTGGTCTGGTCCTTTAGAATCTGGTTGTTTGTTCATTGGCAATTTGATTATTTGAGAGCGCCCGTCAGCGAAGCGCGTCTACAGGAGGTATTTCGCTCAAGGCCGTGAAAGATTTTGGTAGCCAAAGAGAGGAGTTGATGGTGCTGAAGCTGGTCCGTATCCGCAGCAGATTCCTGCAGCATGCGGCGTCTGCGGGCAAGCCATCTCCGTTTTTATTGACGCGTTTGCCGATTCGACGAATGAAGCATCGTAGTAATACAGCAGCGATTTTGTCACGATGGTGATGGGCATTTTGTCTGTCACGGCGTTTCGTGGATTGGCGCGGTTACGCTCTGGTGCGGCGAGTCTATTCGCACGTCGCGGCGGATTGCAAGGTTGTGGCGAGGCCCATTTTGACTCGGAAACGTCTGCGGAAGTTCTTCACGAGGTCGAGCCACGTTGCACGACGGCATTGAATCCGCTCCGGCATGGGATCGAGACCCTACGGGCTCAACCATGAATCGACCGCCGCACGATTCGTCCGCACTCGCGAAGTCAAAGCCTTATATGTCCGTCGCAATATCGTAAACTTCACTTGACATCGCACGCCAAGATGCACGACTGACGTTCTTGACTGCGGTTTGGGATCACATCACGGATTCATGACGGTCTTGCGAAACAGTCCGTTTCGAAATGCCATACCAACGACTGCGCCAATCAAAGCCACAGCTAACGCCAACAGCGAAGCATAATTGTTTTCACGAAGAATGCAGACTGCCGGAATCCAAAATCCGATTGCCAGTGCCCACACCCACCGGCGACGAACGACTGCGCTAGCATGGTTCCCGCGAGCGAGCATCCATTTCAAAAACGTGTGATTGGCAAATCGGGTTCAGCTTTTTTGGGCTCTTGTTCTTTAGTCAGCGAGTGACATAAGGAGTCCCAGCACGACGCACATAATGATCGGCGCGATTTCTCAGTACTTCACGTGCACCCCGATGAACACCAGGCTCTCGATCGCGAGGACTGTAGCGGCCACCACCGTGAGCTTCGGCTGCCAGTGGATGGCACAAGGGACTATCAACCCGAAAGCAAACACGAGTTCGAGAATGCCGAGGGCCGGCCATGTCTCTCGCGGCAACACCCCAAAGGACGAGACGTCCTCGGTGATCTTGTCGAACATGAAGACCTTCATGATGCCTGACGCTCCGTACATCAGCGAGGCGAGCACTTGCAGTGCCCACAGCAGGATGTTCATCGTAATAATTCTGGCGAACGCCCAAAAGATCAAGGGGTCGCCGAGGAAGACCCTCCACTTACAACCGCGCTGTCGGCGGCTCCGCATGCATCTACTTGTTCGGCTTTCGACTTCGCTGTTAGTATGCCTCGTCGCGCAAGCACTTGAAAAGTCGCTTCTGACGATTGCACTGCATCCATGACGTAACTAGCTGTCGTTCCCAAGATCGCACATGAGCCAAACCAACTTACTCCTGG
>JAYVNW010000417.1:0-4679 GCA_043758225.1 Candidatus Kuenenia sp.
GACATGGTGCCTGCCAATCTTCGGATTGTTGCGGCGAAGGATTTGCATGTCACTCAGAGTTCACTCACCGGCGAAAGCCTGCCTGACTCGGACGGTCACCCTATACATCATTCGCACAAACAGGATCCCGTTTCTGCAAAGCTGACCATCATGACGGCTGCTTGTGATGTCGTAACCATCATAACAATCGGCATCGCGATTCTATTCACAGTTCCGGGCGACGATCTCGGCTTCATTCCGCTTCCACCGCTTTATTGGCCACTTCTGGAGTTGACTCTTCCTGGCTACGTCGTGTTGACTCAGACGATGAACAGTTGGCTGCTGCGTACATTGTGGATTTAGACAGTTCGACCGCTTGTACGTCAATGAGTTGGCGACAGTGGCGTGTTTAGGCGAATTCGTGGCGAAACAACGTAATAGAGCACCGGGACGACAAACAGTGTCAGGACGGCCGCGCTAGTTAGTCCCCAGACGATCACGGTCGCGAGGGGGCGTTGCACGTCCGATCCCAGGCCATGCGCCAATGAAGCAGGCAGCAGCCCCAGAACCGCGACGAGCGATGCAAGCAGAATTGGCCGCAGGCAGTTTTTCGCTCCCTGCACGATGGCCCCATGCTTCTCCATTCCACATTCCTGACACGCGGCAATCGAGCGGACCATCAACACGCCGTTCATGATCGACACTCCAAAGAGCGCCGCAAATCCAACAGCGGTCGAGACATTCAGATTCATGCCCCGAAAGTGCAGTCCGAGAACGGCTCCAATGAAGGCGAATGGCACCGATGACAAGAGTAGCAGAGCAGCCGATTGCGAACGAAACGTCGCCAGGAGCAGGAGATAAATCAGCAATACGGTGATGGGCATGACGATCGTAAAATGACGTTGAGCACGCGTCAGGTTTTCAAACATTCCCAGCCAGGCGATTTGATGGCCCGGCGGAACATGGACTTTCTCGGCAAATTTCTGCTGGGCCTCTTTCACAAAGCTCCCTTGGTCACGACCGATGATGTCACAACGGACGGTGAGTCTGCGACGCCCATCCTGCCTTGCAATAATCGTCTGGCCATCGCGCAGTTCGATGCTGGCGACCTGCGCGAGGGGAACCGAAATACCCGTCGTCGAAAAGACAGGTATCCGACCGAGTGCGGCGGGGGAATTCAGTTTTTCCCGATCAAAGCGGGCCACGATGTTGAATCGGCGTTCGCCTTCAAAGAGCGTGCCAATTGGCTGCGCGCCAACCGCCGTGTTGATCACCGAATTCACGTCCTGAATTCGGACATCGTACTGTGCGCAGAGCGCGCGATCTGGCGAGATGACCAATTGTGGCTGAGGGCCCTCCTGTTCCGTATTCACGTCCATGGCCCCGGGCACCGAACGCAGCACTTCAACGGATTGCTGTGCGATGTCTAACAAGACCACAACGTCGGGGCCAGACACCTCAATCGCCAGATTCGCTGACGTACCGTTAGTGTCTTCGGTGACGCTGTCGATAATCGGCTGCGTGAAATTAAAACGCGTGGTTGGGAACTCCTTCCGCAACCGATCACCGATTGCGGCGATCATCGCTTGCTTGGTCCGAAACTGTTTCCACTCGGCAAGCGGCTTAGGGCCGATCATCGTTTCCAGACGACTTGGTGGAAATGGATCAGTCCCCGAGTCATTGCGTCCCGCCTGACACGAAACAAACCGAACATCCGGAAACTCCAGGGCAATCTCACGAATACGGCTGGCGTACTCGCTCGTCTGTTCCAAAGCGGTTCCTTCGGGGAAGTTCGCGCGAACCCAGATCACGCCCTCGTCCATATAAGGCAGAAACTCGAACCCCAGTTTGGGAACGATCTGGACGCTGACAACAAGGACGACCAGCACAGCGCCTGCCAACGTGAACCAGCGCAGCAGCAGCAAACATTCGACGAGCCGACCATAGATCCATGTCATCCCCTCCAAAATTGGATTCCGAAGATCGGTATAGCCATGTCGAAACACCACCGCAATCAGAACTGGAATGACCAGCAGCGCGAACAACAACGACCCGATCAGGGCATAGACCATCGTAAGCGCCATGGGACGAAACAGCAGCCCTTCGATACTTTGCAGAGACAGCAGCGGAAGGTACGCGACAATCACCATCAGCACGGAAAACAGCACCGGACGAGCGACTTCATGGGCAGCGTTCAGGATTCGTTTTTTTATGTCGACTTCCGTCTGCTTTGCAGCCAGTTGATGGGCCACGTGCTCTGCCATAATGATGGCACCGTCAACAATAATTCCGAAATCGATGGCACCGATGGACAACAGGCCAATCGGAATGTTGGTGAGATACATCAGCACTAGCGCGAACAGCAACGAGAATGGGATTGTGATGGCGACGAGAATTGCCATCGATGGACGCCCAAGGAAAAGTAGCAGCACCAGAAGCACGAGGGTGATGCCGAGCGACACGCTGTGTGAAACGGTTGCCAGGGTGCTGTCGACGAGGTATTGGCGATTGTAAAACGGATCGACATGCACTCCCGCTGGCAAGAGTCCGCCATTGAGTTCATCCAGTGCCTGTTTTACGGATACGAGAACCCTTGAGGGATTTTCGCGTCGCCTCATCAACACAATTCCTTCTACGCTTTCGTCGCGCGTATCTTTGCTGTAAATGCCCGTTTGCGTCGCATTGTCCAGTCCAACAGTGGCAATGTCTTTCAGGTAGACCGCCGTGCCGCCGACCGATTTGACAAAGATCTGTGCGATTTCTTCCGTGGTTTGCAGTGACCCGGTGCCGCGAATGACGAACGAAGTTCCGCCGCGGCGCATCACACTGCCACCCGCGACTGCGTTGTTCGTGTCCACTGCCTGAACAATGTCGCCAAAGGTCATGCCGTAGCGTCGCAACTGATCCGGCAGAAGTTCAATAGAAAATTGCTTCGCCAAACCGCCAAAGTTCGAGACATCGGCGACGCCGGGAGCACGCAGAATTCGTGGAATAACGACCCAGTCATTGAGTTCACGGAGCGTCATCAGATCAACGCTGCCGTCCGTTCGCAGTTCGTATCGGTAGACCTCCCCATACGCCGTCGCGAGGGGACCGAGCTCCGCTGAAGCCTCGGCGGGCAGCTCCACAGCGGAAAGCTTCTCCAGAACCCGCTGCCGCGCCCAGTAACTCTCTGTTCCTTCCGTGAATATTAATTGCACGACGGACAAACCAAAAATGGTCCTGGACCTCACCGTCTCGACTTTCGGCACATTCCGCATCGCGATCTCGATAGGGACTGTCACCTGACGTTCCACCTCTTCCGTTGCGCGTCCGGGAAAGACCGTGATGACCTGGACCACCTCAGCAGAGATATCCGGGTACGCGTCAATCGGTTGCTGGAAGAAGGCCCACACGCCCACCAGCGAAATCAAAATTGTCAACGCGAGAACAAGCGGACGCCGTTCCATCGCGAGATCAATAAATCTCCCCATTATGGTCGTTCTCCAACGACGCTGAGCGTAGCCGGGTCAGACACGTTCGACGCAGTATCCGTCGCCGGAGGCAATCGCAAGGATGACGCGAGGATTGGCTTCAGCAGAATCGCATGATCATCCACGATGAGTTCGCCAGAAGAGATTCCGCTGCGAATCTCGACAAGGCCGTTGATAGACTCACCGACATCGACTTCGACTGCATGGAGATGAAGCCGGTCCATCTCTTTCGCGACCTTTTCTACTGGAGACTCCTCGCGGAAGACATAATCTTTGCGGCCCAGGTGGACAACACCACTCGCCGGAATCCGAAGCACGCTGCGGGCATCTGTTCCCAGCCCTATAGCGGCAAACATTCCGGGCCGCAATCGATCCTGCGGATCTGTGATGTCGATAAGAACCCGCAGAGTTCGCTGTTCGGTCGAAAGTACGGGGGAAAGGACGGAGATCTTTCCGTGAAAAACTTCGTTGGGCAATCCAAAAAAAGTCGCCACACAGGATTGTCCCAAGGCGACGCGCCCCAACAGCGCCTCGGGCACGTCCGCCGACAGAATGTCGAGATCGACGGGAGCTTTTCGGAGCCTCTCGGGATCAAGCCCTGATTGACGCAGCTGCAACCCCAGCGTGAGCACATCTCGACGCGCGGATTTGACGGCGACTTCTGCCTGATAGACGTCTTTTCGGTTCTGGATCTCCGTCTGCATCAACTCCGTTTGCTGTGCCGCAAGATCGCGCTCCGTTTCCGTTCCCGTACGGACCAGCTTTTGCAAACGCGCAATCGAACGCTCAAGAGCGGATTGCTTTGCCTCGGCCAGCTCGCGAATCTGGATCACTTGGGATAAAGCAAATTCCTCGTCAGCTAAGGCTTTTTCCAAAGCGGAATAGGTATGAAGAAGGTCGGCTGAATGAAACTGCCAGAAATCCGGGTCTCCGTTGTTTCCCGGCCTTCGACTGGTGACGACGCTGCCTGTGACACGCAGGACTGGGTCGGTCACCGTCAATGGTTCGACTGACTGGACTGTCAGCCGTTTGCCAAGCGGCGAATCAAGCTGAACTGAGAGTTCGAATGGACGTATCGCTTCCACAGCGAGCGGTTTCTGAACGGCTGCATCAGGGTTCGATTTCGATAGGTCCTGATGAGGGCGCATAAGCCACAACAGCACGCTCGACACGATGACGAGCGAAATGATGAGTTGCAGAGCCGGCCAAACGCGGCTTAGCCGTTGT
>JAYVNW010000418.1:0-4359 GCA_043758225.1 Candidatus Kuenenia sp.
AGATCTAGTATTCGAAAAATCCTGGCTTTCGTTTCTGGTGTTGTGGTTCCATAATGGCATAGTGGTCGCGTTCCTTCGCAGATTGAGATTTTGACACCCTATTCTACCGAATGGACGCGACCATTCTTATATCACATAACTCCACCCAGCTCGCCTAAACCTCCACCGTTTCGTCAGGCCAGGGTCGGCCCTCATCAAGTAAAGCTCCCCGGAAGGGACCCTCTTCGTAACGATGCGCGCCTTCTTCCGGGAGGTGGAATTGACGCAACCTGTTACTGAAGAATGCTTTGGCGGATTTCGAGTCCCTTTCGGTGCCTGCCTGGCGTCGCAGCCAGACGCGAACTTTTCAAGAGGCGGTTAACAGCCTGCGAGCAAAAGCCGTGAGCTGGCGGGTTGGTTTTGTCAGGCACCCCGAATCGACCGGCTGGTTAGCCGCTTTGTGGACTGGGTACATTCGGCTTCAGGATGTCAGTCGTTTGCAGAATCGATCGCGGCTACTCGGCGGCTGAGGGCATACTACCGGTGGCGACAGTGGTTGTCATCTATCCCAGCCGCGAACTGGCGAACCGCCTTTGTTAAATCTGGCAGCATGTTGTCCCCACAATCTTGATGACGGCAGCTATGATCCGAAGTTCACCTCGCGGAGGGCTTCTGAAATGCAGACAGGCGATTAGCCGTATCACCGGGAACATTTACAAATGTGGCATGGGTATCGAAGATGGAGACACGCGATTATGCCGGTGCTCGTGACTGTCGCGCTCGCCTTGATGAAGCTGAACGCGGAAAATTCGGCACTCTGGCGTGCGGGAGTATGGAACACCAGATTGACGGCCGACCGACTGAGTTGATATCGTGATATCTGCGGCGCGTGGAATTCAGAGTTGGGCCTTAGCACAGAAGGCACCCGAATGTCGGACGATATCGTCAGAGTTCGATGTGTTTGTGGTCGTACTTACAAGATTCCGAAGTTAAGCAGCAAGAAACGCATTCGCTGCTCCCAATGCCACGCCATCATTGCAGTCCCTGCTATACCTGCTGATCAGCCCAGCAAAGCAAGCGACTCATCTACTGTGGACGCATTCGATGCCACCATATCCAACCATCCGGACAGAGGACCAATGCCTGTCCAGCCAGTCGATTCAGTCCGCGAACTCAGAGTGGCATTACTCGCGGATATTGGGTTTACGATTTATTCACTCGCACAAATGGCTTACCTGTATTCACTGATTCCGTCGAGGCACAGCTTCTTGCTGAGCGGAGAGATAGACAGACATTCAGAGACCCGTGACGTAATGGGGTTCGCCATCACCTTATCGTGCGCTCTGGCCTTGTTCAACGGCTATGCGGTGTTTCGGGAATTGAAACGGAATAGGCATTCGTTTCGGCTGCTGTTCACGGTTCTATTCGCCTCGGTTCCGGTACAGATCATGCGGATTGGCGGATTTTTCACGATGATCGACAGGAGTCTCCTGTTCGTAGATTCCGGTGATCCGGTAAAGGTCGGATCGATCGTCCTTATTGGTCTTCTTGCGGTTTCATACGATGTCGCCTGGTTTCTCATGCTGCGCCGTCTCCGCTCAACACGCAGTCAGAAGTCTCCCCAAGCAACGGTGAGGGAAACCGCTGATTGATTTACCTAAACGAGTCGCCATGCGACAACGCGATGCACTTCAATTCCCCTACACCGCCCGCCGCTTCATCTCAGCATCAACCGCTTCCACGCTTTGCACATTCACCAGTGCCGCCACCGCCGCCTGAAGCACCAGCCGCATCAGTCCAAGGTCTTTGACAGCAAAGATCGCTGAACATCACTGGCAGTCCATTCCCGTCCCTGTCGTAGCGAATGCGTTTCCGGTGACCCACCCGTCGCAACTCTGGATAATACGAATCGTTGGCACTGCCCTCAGGGCGTACCCGCAGTTTGCCGTCATACAGGACGTACGAATTCGAGATTTCTCCCACTGGTGACTCGCGTTACCAGGATCAATTTGCAATTCGGCTCTGAAGTCGCCAGAGTAACCGTGTTCGGAGGCATTGTGCTTGAGTCACTGCGTTAGAGGCGATTCTTCTGTGCGATAGCGAGGTGGACCGTGCCAATTGTCGTTGGTTGCGATTGTGGTAAAACGTTTCGCGTCAAGGACGAACTCGCTGGAAAGCGAGTCAAGTGTTCCAGTTGCGGGAAACCATTATTCATTCCGTTGCCGTCGGCATCTGTGGACAAGTCGAAGCCAACATTGAGTTCGACAAAAGACTGCTCGGCATGTAAGAAACCAATGCCAAACGACGCGGTGATCTGTGTCCATTGCGGCCTTGACCTGCGTACTGGAAAGATGCTCTCCCGGCCAAAGGAACCGATCCTGGTAACAGGGGATCAACGCAGCAGGTTTAAGGCTTCGGATCGCGGCGACAGCGGGGCTCCCCGACCAGCGAATTCTGACGACACGTCGGAAATGCCACTTTCATCATGGTGTCAAACGGTCCTCAAGTTTGATGTCGTTTGGTCTGCCGTCGCAATGGGAATATTGTCGATCTGGTTCTTGCCGGCGATCATCGATGCTGCGACCGCACAGGCGCGCGGCGTGCAAAAGGCCGATCCGAGAACAGGTGTGATTGTCTTGACATATCTTATGTACGTCCTGAGTATCGCCGCAGACCGCAAGTTGGTAGCTCGTCGTGCCAACGGATTTGGTTTCGCGATCGCAACAATCGTTGCAACTGTCGTGATGCTTGTGGGGCGACTTGCAATTGCACTTGAGAATGGCCTCGTTGTGAGTGCCTCGTCGGTGTTTCATGGCAACGAATGGATCCTGATGATCGCCTTTACGATTGCTGCCACAGCTTACAGTGTAGTGTGGTTCCTGGCGGCTATTCACGCCAAGGGAATCGCTGTTCCCCCTGTGAAATGGTCTCCACCTGCCCAACTAACGGAACTGAATCCGGTCGTCAAGAAGATTCTCTGGGTGACACTCATCTACCCGCTTTGGGTTTATCCGATTCGAAATGGAATTTATATGGCAAGGTTGAAGAATATTTCGCCCCATTGGTTTTGGTTTGGCATCCATCCACTGACCGGTTGGCTCACTTATGAAATCATTCGCAGAATAGAATGCGAGCCGGGTCAACTGGAACTGCCGGCCGGAAAGGCATCGGGAGAATCCGGCGACAGCAATTCCCCCTAACCCCTGTGGGAAATGGAGGTTGTTGATGTTGTCCATCGGACTCTACAGACACATGTTCGCTTGCCGAGTCTGACCTGCGTACCGCTGCAGGCTCACCAGAGTCCCTCCCGCAGACCGAAGACCAATGTTTGCTTCTCCCATCGCAGCCAGCCTTTTTTTCAATACCCATGATCAATTCCCCACCACCGCCCGCCGTTTCAACGCCGCATCCACCGCTTCCACACTCTGCACGTTCACCAGTGTCGCAACACTCACCTGCAGCACCAGCCGCAACAGGTCCGGCTCTTTGACGGCTGAAGTCGGGGTTGCTGCAGTTTTTCAAGATCGCGTTCCAACTGGACGTTGCCGGGAAGCAAGAGATCCCAGTACCGAGCGAGTGCACGTTCCCAGTCTGCCGGGTTCGTTGTTGTCCAGAGTTCAGATATTGAGATCATCGCTTTTCATCCAGGCACGGAGTTCAACAATATCGCCATCGTGGCTGGTGGGCGCGACGGCGAGAAGCCTCACCTCATTCATGCCGTGATATTTCAGCACGCTCAGACACTCGCATCTGATCCAGCAACGCCATTTCGCAATCAAACGCAACCCGCGCGGCCTCCAGTTGCTGCTGGAGTCGTCGATCAGCCAGCAGGTTTAATTCCAGAAACTCGGTTTCGAGTTTGACCTATTGAACATGCAGATCAGTGTTGTGGCTCATGGTTGATCAGTCGGACCAAGGAGACGTGTTTGGCTTGCAGCCGGACGACGCCGAGCCTTTCCGTTTATCGGCAAGCTATGTGGCGATAAATTCAAACCAACCGACCGAACCCATGCCGTAGAAGATGGAGGAAGTAAAATCATGATTCCGTTCATTTGGCATCACGCTGTTCGCCTCCTGTTTTCCCTTCCGTTTCTTCGATGTCCATTGCCAGTGCGTTCCACTTTTTCAGCGTGTCCCGCTTGTCCGCAGCGTGTCCTGAATTTGATTATCTGGTGCACCCGAAAATGAAGAGACACAAGAAAATCGCAACAATGATTGGCGGCAGCATAAGGTATCATTTGCAAGTGGTGGCGAATGTGTATGGAGCGCGTGTTTTATACGGCTAGTGTCGCAAGTCGGAGTTGCCAGCCCACCAAATGGGAAAGCTGTGCAGTTGTTCGTGGAATTCAGCGATTCAATTTGTGCAAATCTCCAGGTTTC
>JAYVNW010000419.1:0-2995 GCA_043758225.1 Candidatus Kuenenia sp.
TATCCAATTTGTTCGTTATCACTTTCCAAAAATGAGGCTTCTCAATGCGACCACCATATCCTGCCGTTCTTCATAATCGGCGCGCGATGCTAAGAGCCTCAGGTTGTGGTTTTGGAGCCCTGGCATTGGCGGCGATCCTGCAGGGCGACGTCGATGCCGCATCAATTGCCGGGCCGCTGACTCCGAAACTCAGCCATTTTACAGCGCGGGCAAAACGGGTCATTTTTTTATTCATGCATGGCGGGCCGTCGCAGGTCGACACATTCGACTACAAGCCGCAGTTGATTAAAGATCACGGCAAACCGCTGCCGTTTAATAAGCCGCGAGTCTTCTCATCGCAGACGGGCAACCTGCTGAAGTCTCCGTGGGCATTTCGACAGTACGGAGACAGCGGCGCGTGGGTGAGTGACCTGTTTCCGAACATCGCGAAGCATGTCGATAAGATGTGCATCATCAACGGAATGCACGGTTCGAATTCACGACATGGCGCTGCACTGCTGGAGCTTCACACGGGTAGCGACACATTTGTCAGGCCGAGCATGGGCGCCTGGATTACTTATGGATTGGGGACTGAGAATCAATCACTGCCCGGCTTCATTACAATTTGCCCGACATTGACACATGGAGGAGCGACATCGTGGGGATCTTCGTTTCTGCCCGCAGATTATCAGGGCACGGCGATTGGCAATGCTGGAATCCCATCCGACAAAGCAAAAATTCCGTTCATTGAAAACGCCGATCATCTGGATTTGAATCTGCAACGGCAGGAACTCAACTTTGCGCAAAGCCTGAATCGTAGTCTGTTGGAACGTACCGGTCCGGATTCCGCGCTGGAAGCTCGAATCAATTCGTATGAACTCGCGTTTCGACTGCAGACCACGGCACCGGAACTTCAGGAAATTGATGACGAATCAAAAGCGACTCAAAACGCTTATGGCCTCGATCAGCCTGTGACACAAAATTTCGGGCGTCAATGCCTGATGGCGCGTCGATTTGTTGAACGCGGCGTGCGATTCGTACAATGTACTCACAGCTACAAATGGGATCAGCATGGTGGATTGCGAGCTGATCATGCTCGCAACGCAATGGAAGTCGATCAGCCGATTGCCGCATTGCTTTCGGATCTGAAGTCACGCGGACTTCTGGATGAAACACTGGTGCTGTGGGGCGGCGAATTCGGACGTACACCAGTCGCTCAGGGCGATGATGGACGTGATCACAATCCGCAAGGCTATACAATGTGGCTGGCTGGCGGTGGCGTAAAAGCCGGTATTCGCTACGGCGCGACGGACGAATATGGTTACTTCGCCGTCGAAGACAAGGTTCACCTGCATGATTTGCACGCCACGATGCTGAACCTGCTGGGGCTTGACCATCTGAAACTGACTTACAAGTTCGCCGGGCGTGACTTCCGACTGACCGATGTTCACGGTCGAGTGGTAGATGAGATTATCGCTTGAGCGACCTGAGCCGGGTCGAGCACTGCGATGCAAGCACTGCGATTTGAACGTCATTCTTCAAGCAGTTTAGGCAGGTGGTTAATGCTTACCGCGAATACCTAAACGCCAGCGACATTCACAGCCAGCAGAGCGGCAGCTGCGCGGCTCACCCGTTCAGCAGTGGATTCTGTAATACCGCTGAGCAGTGGAAAATGCCGACCGGTCTTCGCAATTCCACACAGTGTGACAGCTTCGTGCAGAACGCGAATTGGATTGACTTCATTGCGAAGGTCCTCCAGCGGCAGGAAGATTTTGCGGATCTTTTCGGCAAGATCATAATCTTTTGATGCGATCGCTTTGAGCAACTTCTGCGACAATGCAGGATTGACGCAGACACAACCCGATGTGTACCCGTTCAATCGAAATTTGGTCATGTGAATCAAGGCAGGCTGCTCACCAATGCCGCTGCAGATGAGTGGCGTATCAACGAGAGACACCAGCCGACTGAGGAATTCATCTTCCGCTGGGTCATTGCGGACAATTGCATACTTGATGAACGAAACCAGACCGTCACGCACGAGTTCTGCGGCACCTTCCGGACTGATGTATCCTTCTTCTTTGATGTACAGAACTGCCGGACGCCCGAATGCTTCGACAAATCTGCGAAAGCCATTCATGAGACCCGCTTCGGTCATAACAGCCTTTGTGGGCAAAACCATTGCCGTTGGGAAGCGTGTTCCCTTCAGCATTTCGGCTTGATCCATCATCAAACCATACGATGGTCCCACAGAGGGAATGACGAGCGTGTCATTTCCGGAGATCTCTTCCAGCATTTGCAGCAAGTCGCCATATTCCGACGGGCGAATGTGGTAGAGATTCGCATTGCCACCGTAGAGCAGCATCGAGACGCCGCCAGCTTCGATGTGCCGTATGAGACGTTCATTTTCTCGCCTCGAAATTCTGTCATTCTCGTCCCGAGCCAGCGGCGGAACAGCCAGAACTGACGCACGAAACTGTTCCATGCGGATGGGTGTAGTTTGCATTTTTGTTTTTCTGGATGACAGAAGTCAGCGAAGATTTGAAAGCGGAGATTTGAGATTTAAAATTTGACATGAAGTCTATCAACCAATCAGAGACTTTACGACGGCATCACCCATTTCTATGGTCCCGACGAACGCACCACTACCTGCAATGTCTTTAGTGCGAAGGCCAGATTTTAACACGTGGTTGACCGAGTCTTCGATAGCGTCCGCCTCGGCGTTCATCGCCATTGAATGTCGCAGCATCATGGCGGTTGCCAGGATCGTGGCCAGCGGATTCGCAAGATTTTTGCCAGCAATGTCGGGAGCTGAACCATGAATCGGTTCAAAGAGCCCTGGTCCGCTTGATCCAATGGAAGCGGATGGCAGCAGGCCCAACGAACCAGGCAGCATCGATGCTTCGTCAGTCAGGATATCACCGAACAGGTTTTCCGTGACGACGACATCAAATTCACGCGGCCTGGAAATCAAGTGCATGGCCATCGAATCCACAAGGACGACGTTGTACGCCAGGTC
>JAYVNW010000420.1:0-3690 GCA_043758225.1 Candidatus Kuenenia sp.
TCCACCACGTGGGAACGCCACGAATCGAAATGTGCGTCAGCAGGTAGCCGACAATGGCCGCGATCGCAACTTTCAACAATGTCAGCGATTTCTCACCGCCAGCAGCCCAGCACAAACTGACGACATGATCAAATAACCAACTTACATTCGGAGCCGACTTTTCAGCCGCTGTCAGTGACAAGACATCTGTGCGTGGTGGCAGCATGCCATGAGAACGCATGTAATCACCCGATCGGATCAGCACTAACGGCTTCGTGTCGTTGATCTGAGTGAATCCCATCAGGACGGCTAGAAAAATGGCCGCCCAGCGGAGCATGAAGTCGCCACGGACGGCCTCTTCTTCAACCATTTCCGGCGTTAATGGTTCCTCTTCCGGCAGCTCGTCCAGATCGTGTTCATCGGTGAAAACACTCTTTTTCGAGACTGCAGCAGCGTCTTGGGAATCTTCGGGCTTAGTGGATTCTGAATCCTGGGAGGCATCGCCGGACACTCGGAAATCTCGCATTCTGGGTAATTTTGTTCTCTGGAATCCGCGCACGGCGGTACCAACACTAGCGATACGCCGATCTGCGGGCATTTGTTGGGCCAAAAGCAATAGCGGCCGCGATCGTCGCGTTTTGACGATTGTAACGCTGGGAAGTACTGGAAAATCCCGACGGAATCGAGGATCGAATCTCCATGAATCGTAGGATAAGGCTCCCAGCCTGGCTGTGGCGACATGACAGACTGGCCTGAGGAGCCCTGAGAAGGCCATTCTGCGACTCAACTCGTGCAATCCTTTTGAGACAATGCCATGTTCCTGACAAAGAATCAGCAACCTTCATTTCTGCGAATCCTGCTCACGCTCGGAGCTATATCAGGAGCAGGATTGATCGTGCTGGGTGTGACACAGGATCGTAATGTCGTCGAAAAGATCGCCACTTCGTTGGCCATGCCTGCGGGATTGTTGTGGATTCTGATGCTGACGTTGTGCATTCAACTCTGGCGACAGAAGAAGCAAAATCATGCCGGCCAACCCGGAGCCATCGCGGCGACTTGTTGCTTCCTTCTGTATTCGATAGCCGGCAACGGAATCATCGCCGATCAAATGGCCACCGCGCTGGAAGCCAATTATTTATCCGTTAATCCGCTTGATGAATCGCCAATGGATTTTGTCATCGTCCTTGGTGGTGGCGGCGGAATGGGAGCGAACGGTCGTCTGCAGGGCAACGGCTCCGGAGATCGCTTGATTCTGGCGGCTCAGTTGTACCATCAGAAGATTGCGAAACGATTAATCTGCACCGGCCAACGCATCGCTTCGATGAATGCGTCGAGCGTCGATCCTGCGGATTCATCTCGAGAGATCCTGACGAAGCTTGGCGTGCCGGAATCTGCCATCGAAACCGTTGGCGGACGAAACACTTCCGAAGAGATGCAGAATCTGGGCTCACGTTTCAAGGATTCCAACGAGCGAATCGGTTTGCTCACATCTGCATGGCATCTCCCTCGAGCGTTAAAGTTGGCCAATCGAAACGGCCTGCAGCCAATTCCTTTGCCCGCTGATTTTCGCTCAACACCTAAGATGGAACCTTTCACCGTAGGCCAGATCGTGGAATCCATGATTCCTAATGGCTTCGCATTGGGGGCGACATGGTCGTTTGCCAAAGAATATCTTGGAATGCTGATTGGACGTTGAACCGGGCTCTGCTGGCATTGCGAATTCATTCATTTGTCCTTCGCCACATAGGCATCCACAAGCCGCTGAGCCTTCTCAAGGAATTCTTGAGACAGGCCACCGATTAGAAACAGGCCATCCAGGATTCCCACGACAACTGGCGTACTGGGACGATTGAGCTTTTTCCTCATAATTATGCCGATGCCGATTGAAACTATGACCACGACAGCGATCAGGATCAGATGGCTTGAGAGCAACAGTGCAATTGGAATCATAAACGGTATCGCCAGAACGAACGAAGTCAGAAGGAAGTTTTGCTTTAAGACTCCTCTGGAAATATACCAGCGAACGTGAATCGATTTGCGGAAGAGGTATGACGCAGCGATAAACGCAATCATCGCCAAAATGATCGCGACACCGCCACCAATTTGCAGCAACGCTTCAATCTCACTCCAGCTTGAAATACCAACGGGCGTTGGTGGCAAATGCGTGAGCATCGGGATTGCACAAAACATCGTTGCAAGAATTGAGATCGACCGTCCGATTGTGATCCACCGACTGCACCACGACAATTGTTTTTCTTGCTCCAAAAGTAGTTCCGTCGCCCCGGTCGCAATGCAGATATGCGGCAACACAATTCTATCGGTACCCGCGACCACTTTGTCGTTGAACAAAAACTCCGTATCCGGCGCAAGGGCAGTTTCATCCGACGTTGCGGCAGGAGCCTGATAGGGATTGAAGTATGATACGGACATGGGTTGTTTGATGTTTGGTTACCCCAAAATTCCCTGCACAATTTCTCCATGCACATCCGTCAATCGATATTGGCGGCCCTGATAGCGATAGGTCAGTCGCGTGTGGTCAATTCCGCAAAGATGCAACATCGTCGCCTGCATGTCGTGAACATGCACCGGGTTCGATGTGATGTTCCATGCAAAGTCGTCGGTTTCGCCGTAGACTGTTCCGGGTTTGACTCCGCCACCCGCCATCCACCAACTGTAAGCACGGCCGAAGTGATCGCGGCCTTTGGGATTCACCGGATCGCCCTGACCAAACGGCGTACGTCCGAACTCGCCGCCCCATACGATCAAGGTATCCTCCAGCATCCCCCGTTCTTTCAGATCTTTCACCAGTGCTGCAGATGGGCCTTCGGTGTCTAGGCATTGCTGTTCAAGCTGAGTAAACAGGTTTCCATGTTGATCCCATCCCGCGTGCATCAACTGCACAAAACGTACACCTCGCTCCAGCAAGCGACGGGCGACCAGACAGTTATTTGCATAGGTGCCTTTTTCCAACACGTCAGCGCCGTAGCGATCAAGCGTTGATTTGGTTTCCCCGGAGAAGTCGACCAGGTCCGGAACACTCGACTGCATCCGGAACGCCATTTCGTATTGCGCTATTCGTGTGTCAATTTCCGGATCGCCATAGTCCGCCAGATGAGCTTGATTCATCGACGCCAGATCGTCCAGCATCGCACGACGTGATTCCTGGCTGATGCCTGCGGGGTTCGTGAGATACGGCACCAGATCGCCCGTGTTTCGAAATCGGACACCCTGAAAGCGACTCGGTAGAAAACCGCCGCCCCAGTAATAATCGAAGAACAACTGTCCGCAGGTCTTCGCTTTGTCGCTCGACGTCATCACGACGAACGTGGGCAAGTTGTCGGTTTCATTGCCGAGTCCGTACGATAACCATGCTCCCATTGCAGGCCGACCTGGGATCTGCGACCCCGTCATGAATAACGTAACGCCAGGAGCGTGATTCACGGCTTCTGTGTGCATGCTGCGCACCACGCAGATGTCATCCGCAATGGACCCGATATTCGGCAACATTTCGCTCAGTGGTATTCCAGCCTGTCCGTAGCGTCTGAATGGTTTGATGGCTGGCTGACATGGCCACTTTCCATATCCACTGGACATCGTCGAAAGGCGTGTCGTGCCACGGATCGAATCCGGAATGTCCTTTCCCTTCATCTGGCGAAGCACGGGCTTGTCGTCAAACAAATCGACATGCGACGGGCCACCGCCCTGCCACAT